>CATPCN010000507.1 GCA_955652855.1 uncultured Chthoniobacterales bacterium
AACTTTCCACGCGCCAATTCATGTCGATCTTGAAATCAATGCAGCAACTTGACGCTAATGCCTCGCACAGTTAGGTTCAGAGTCTAGTCCGCGCGGATTGGAGTGGGAGCTGGTGTCCCACTCTTTTTTGTCTGCGGGCTAGTTGTGTTTATGAACGCAGAGTTTATAGCAATGCTGGATTACCTGGAGCGGGAGCGCGGGATCAAACGCGAAATCCTGATCGAGGCGGTTTCGAACGCCCTGCTCTCGGCCTCCAAGAAAAGTGTCGGCGCCGCTCGCGATCTCCGGATCGACATTGATCCGAAAACGGGCGACATCCGCGCGCTCGCCAACATGATGGTGGTCGAGAATGTCGAGAATCCGCAGGACGAAATCACGTTGGCCAAAGCGCGCAATCTCAAAGAGGACGCAAAAATTGGCGACACGGTCGAAATGGAAGTGACGCCAAAAAATTTCGGACGCATCGCCGCGCAAACCGCGAAGCAGGCGATGATGCAGCGCATCCGTCAGGTCGAGAAAGAAATGATTTATGAGGAATTCAAGGACCGCGCCGGCGAAATCGTCAGCGGCACGGTGCGTCGGTTCGATCGTTCCGATGTGATTCTCGATCTTGGAAAATTTGAAGCGATCATGCCGCAACGCGAGCGCGTGGTGGTGGAAGATTATAATGTTGGCGATCGGTTGCGCGCCTATGTCGTCGCGGTCGAGAACGGAATTCGCGGCCCGGAGATCATCGTCTCACGCAGCCATCCAAATTTTGTTCGCAGACTCTTTGAGCTCGAGGTAAGCGAAATCGCGGATGGCACGGTCGAGATCCGTGGCATCGCGCGTGAAGCCGGTTATCGGACGAAGATCGCGGTGTTTAGCGCGAGCTCGAAAGTCGATCCGGTCGGCGCGTGCGTCGGGATGCGCGGTTCGCGTGTGAAAAACATCGTGCGTGAACTGAACAACGAGAAGGTCGACATCATTCGTTGGAGCTCCGATCCGAAGGAGTTCGTTCTCGAGGCGCTTAAGCCGGCGAAAGTGAAGAATCTCGTTTTCGATCTCGAGAAAAAGACCGCACAAATTTCTGTGGATGAAGATCAGCTTTCGCTCGCGATCGGAAAAAAAGGACAGAACGCGCGGCTCACTTCGCGACTCACCGGATGGGAAATCAACATCGACAAGGACGCGGCCACGACGACTGCGGTCGAACAAAAAGTCGCGCAAGCAGCGCAAGCGCTGGCCACCGGGTTGCCTTTGACGGAAGAGCAGGCGCTCACTTTGGTAAAAGCCGGTTTCACGAATCTGGAAGGATTGCGCGATGCGGATGTGCAGGATTTGGTGGACATTCTCGGAGTGGAGGAAGCGAAAGCTCAAGAAATTCACGAAGCGGTGCATCGAGAAGCCCCAGCACAATGAATCGGCTCGGCGTTGAGCGCTCCGAGCGATGAAAAAAAATTTCAGATATAGCAATGGCAACAAAGACGAAGAGCAAACCAGCGGCGAAAAAGCCGGCGCATAAGCCGGCGAAGTCCGCTGCTGCTCATAAGCCTTCGGCCAAAGCTAAGATCGAGAGGAAAACAAAAGTCGAAGCGCCGGCAAAGCACGCGCGTGCGCATCCGACTCCGGCGAAAACCCATGCGCGAGCCGAGTCTCATGAGAAGCCCGTCGCCAAGATCGACAAACCTAAGATCGACAAGTCGTCGAGCGCTTCTCTCTCGTTGATCGACGAAAAAGCGCCGCGACCGAAGCGAGCCGAAGGCAAAGACAAAAACAAAAAAACAGTCTTACCGCCGATCTCGCGTTTGCGAGAAGCGGACCGCGCGCCTTCCGCGCCAGTGGCACCGGCACCGAAACCCGCGCCGAAACCGGAACCCGCTCCGGCGGTAATGAAAGTCGAGCCCACTCCAGCCGCGGAACCGGAAGGCGAGCCGCAAAACATTATCCACATCAAGCCGCCGATCATTGTGAAAGAACTGGCCACGCAGCTTGGCTTGAAGACTCACGTTCTCATTAAAGAGCTGATGGATTTCAATATTTTCGCGAGCGGTCCGCAACAGACGGTGGAATCAGACATCGCGTCGCAAATTTGCCAAAAGCACGGGTTCGTTTTTGAAATGGAGCGGCGCGAAAAAGGCGGCGGCGTGCACAAGATTGAAGAGGTGGTGGTCGCTCCGCCTCCGCCCGTCATCGCAAAGGAAGAGGAACTCAAGGCCCGCGCTCCGATCATCACATTCATGGGACATGTCGATCATGGAAAGACGTCGCTCATGGATGTGATTCGCAAGACGCGCGTCGCGGCGAGTGAGGCAGGCGGCATTACGCAACACATCGGCGCCTACACAGTCGAATAC
The DNA here is from genome assembly GCA_955652855.1 of uncultured Chthoniobacterales bacterium. The sequence continues at coordinate 2,337 of CATPCN010000507.1, forward strand.
AAAGGATCGACAATCACTTTCATCGACACGCCGGGTCACGCCGCGTTTACGGCGATGCGCGCGCGCGGCGCAAATGTGACCGATATCGTCGTGCTCGTCGTCGCGGCGGATGATGGATTGATGCCGCAAACGATCGAAGCGATCAATCACGCGAAGGCCGCGCCGCACGTCAAGATCATGGTCGCGATCAATAAGATCGATTTGCCTTCGGCTAACATCGACAGAGTGAAAAAGCAGCTCCAGGAGAAAGGCCTCATGCCGGAAGATTGGGGCGGCGAAACGATTGTCTGCGAAGTTTCCGCGACCAAAGGCACCGGCATCGATCGCTTGCTCGAGATGATGACGTTGCAGGCCGAAGTGATGGAACTGAAAGCTTCGCCCACTGCGACGCCACGCGGCACGGTCATTGAAGCGCGAGTCGAGCCCGGCCGCGGCCCGACTGCGACCGTCATTATGCGAATGGGCACGCTAAAAAATTCCGATCCATTTATCTGCGGAAATTATGCCGGAAAAATCAAATCGCTCATGGACGATGAAGGCAAACCGATCAAGGAAGCTGGTCCGTCAACGCCTGTGAAAGTGCTTGGCTTTACCGGTCTGCCGCAAGCCGGCGACGAATTTCTCGTGATGGAATCAGAACGCTCGGCCAAAACTTTGGGCGAAGAACGTTTGCAAGCGAAGCGTGCCGATAAGTTGAGCATGCCGCAACGCGCCACGCTCGAAAGTTTGCTCGAAGAGGCTGACGGCAAGAAATTGCTCCGCATCGTTTTGAAATGCGACGCACAAGGATCGCTCGAAGCGTTGACCGGCGCGCTCGGCCAAATCGAGAGCACGAAAATCGATCTCGAGATCATTCACTCGGACGTCGGGCCAATTTCCGAGTCGGACATTTTGCTCGCGAGCGCATCGAATGCGGTCGTGATCGGCTTCAACACGAAGGTGGAAAACATGGCCGTGAGCGCGGCGAAGCGCGAAGGCGTGCAGATCAAACTTTACAGCATCATTTATGAATTAATCGATCAGCTCAAAGAAGCGATGGCCGGCCTGCTCGACCCGGAACATCGAGAAACGGTCATCGGCCACGCGGAAGTGAAGCAGGTCTTCAAATTGAGCAGAGGCATTGTCGCCGGTTGCCTCGTCACCGATGGCCGGATTGCGCGCACGGCGCGCGCGCGCGCCCTGCGCCGCAAGCAACCCGTTTACGACGGGGGACTTTCCACACTCCGCCGATTCCAAGATGACGTGAAAGAAGTCCGCTCAGGTCTCGAGTGCGGCATCAAGCTCGGCGACTTTAGCGAATATCAGGTCGGCGATATCATCGAGTGTTATCAGCTCGAACAAATCGCGCAAAAACTGTGAGCTGTAGTCACGGCGCTCTGTCGCCGTAGAAAAAAATGCGCTTCGACAGAGCGGGGCGACTACATTCAAATGAAACATCGATTACTGCGCGTAAATAAATTAGTGAAGCGCGAGCTCAGCGCGATCATTGCGCGCGAGATTAATTTCGAAAATGCGCTCGTCACCGTGAGCCACGTCGATGTGACGCGTGATCTGAAGAACGCGCACGTTTACATCAGCATCCTCGGGTCGGAAAAAAGCGCCGCCATCCTGGAGAAACTCGAAGCGCGCCGGCCCGCTTTTCAAGCCGAGCTATCCCGACACGTCGTCTTGAAATACACGCCACATCTTGCTTTTCATCGCGATGATTCGATCGAACGTGGCGTGCGCGTGATCGAAATTCTCCAGAAGATCGAAACGCCCGCGCGCGATCACGAGTGAGCGCTCGCCAATCAAGCTTCGAAGAAATCGCACGCGCCTTGCGCGATCATCAGCGCTTCGCCGTGCTCAGCCACGTGCGCCCCGATGGGGACGCGCTCGGCAGTCAGCTTGCGCTCGCGCTTTCACTGCAAGAGCTCGGCAAAGAAGTGAAAATCTGGAACGAAGACGGCATGCTGGAGAAATACAGCTTCCTTCCACGCGGGGAACTCTTGCATCGGCCACCGACTGAAGCGGAAGAGTTCGACGTTGCCGTCGCGCTCGACACCGCGACACAAAATCGACTTGGCACCGCCGGCGCAGCCGTGCACAGCGCAAAAATTTGGATTAATATCGATCATCATCCGAGCAATCCTGGCT
>CATPCN010000508.1 GCA_955652855.1 uncultured Chthoniobacterales bacterium
AGAGGAATTTTTTCGCCCAGTAAAATGTTCGAGAGCGCGTCGGTTAGCTGTTCTGTCAGCTCTTCTTTTTTCCGTCGATGTTCTTCCGTGATCGACTTGAGCTGCTTCTTCGTTTCCGTCGGCGTCAATTTCTCGCGCGCAACCTCTCGGCGCGACGAGACTTTTACATCCATGACAATGCCGTAAGTGCCCGAGGGAACCGTGAGCGACGTGTCTTTTACGTCCGCGGCCTTCTCGCCGAAAATCGCACGGAGCAAACGTTCTTCCGGTGCGAGTTCTGTTTCAGATTTAGGAGTGATCTTGCCGACGAGAATATCGCCCGGCTTCACTTCCGCGCCGACGCGCACCACGCCGTCGGGGCCGAGATTGCGCAAGGCTTCTTCGCTGACATTAGGAATGTCGCGCGTGATTTCTTCCGGTCCGAGCTTCGTGTCGCGCGCGCCGATTTCGAATTCGTCGATGTGAATGGAAGTGTAGATGTCTTCCTTCACCACTTTTTCCGAAATCATGATCGCGTCTTCGAAGTTGTAGCCATTCCAGGGCATGAACGCGACGAGGACGTTGCGACCCAGCGCGAGCTCGCCCTGATCGGTATTCGGGCCATCGGCGATGACCTGTCCTTTTTTTACGTGCTGGCCTTTGTGCACAATCGGTTTTTGATTCACGCACGTGCCAGCGTTTGAGCGCATGAATTTGCGCATCTCATAAACATGAATGCCGGCTTCGATATCGGTCTTTAGTTTCTTCCGGCTTTCAGGCATGCGGCCGTCTTTTGTGACAACAATTTGATCTGCTGTGACGGACGCTACTTTTCCGCTCTCCGTCGCGATGACCACCGCATGCGAATCGCGCGCGACCTTCGCTTCGAGCCCGGTACCGACAAGCGGCGCTTCGTTTACAATCAGCGGCACGCCTTGCCGTTGCATGTTCGAACCCATGAGCGCGCGGTTTGCGTCGTCATGTTCGAGAAATGGAATGAGACCAGCTGCGACCGAGACAAGCTGTTTGGGCGAAACGTCCATGTAGTGGACCTTTGATGGCTCGACTTCGAGGAAGTCACCGCGATAACGCACCGAAACTTTTTCACCGGTAAAATGCCCGCGCCCATCAATCGCCGCTTTTGCTTGCGCGACGAGGAAATTTTCTTCGCGATCGCCGGTGAGATAATCGATCTGATCGGTCACGCGTCCTTTTTCGACTTTGCGATATGGCGTCTCGATAAAACCAAATTCGTTAATGCGCGCGAACGTCGACATCGAGCTGATGAGACCGATGTTTGGGCCTTCCGGCGTTTCGATCGGACAAATGCGTCCGTAATGGGATGGATGGACGTCGCGCACTTCGAATCCCGCGCGATCGCGTGAAAGTCCTCCCGGTCCCAGTGCGCTTAGACGCCGTTTGTGCGTCAGCTCAGCGAGCGGATTCGTTTGATCCATAAATTGCGAGAGCTGCGAGCGACCGAAGAAATCGCGAATGACCGCGCTGAGCGCCTTGGGATTGATCAACTTCTGCGGCGTCATGCCGTCGATGTTGATGTCGAATAATGTCATGCGCTCTTTCACGAGACGTTCCGTGCGGGCCAGACCGACGCGGCACTGGTTCGCGAGCAACTCGCCGACGGTGCGGACGCGACGGCTCCCGAGATGATCGATGTCATCGAGTGTGCCTTCGCCGCGGCGCAGATTGATCAGATACTTCATCGCGGCGATGAAATCCTGATCCGTCACGATCCGCTCGGTAAGATCGACATTAATTCCGAGCTTCTGATTAATTTTGTAACGGCCAACGCGACCGAGATCGTATTTCTTTGGATCGAAAAAGAGCCGCTTTAGCAATGCTTTCGCGTTTGCCACCGTCGGCGGATCGCCAGGGCGCAAACGACGGTAAATGTCCTTCAACGCTTCTTCCTGATCGTGCGCCGGATCTTTTTTCAATGCCTTCACGACGGTGTCGTCGTTTGAAATGTCGATGACCTTAACTTCCTTGATTTTCAGCCCGAGAATCTGGCGAACGGTCGCGAGCGTGAGCGGCTCGAATGCACGAGCGACGGTCGTTTCGCCATCGCGCACTTCCGCGATCAGAACTTTGGTCGCGAGTTTTTCTTCCTCGAGTTTCTCACTGAGCTTCAGCGTCTCGATGCTGTAAAAAAGTTTGATGACCTCTTCGTCGGGGCCGTAACCGAGCGCACGAAGAAAGGTCGTAGCGAGAAATTTCCGGCGGCGTTTGCGACGATCGAGATAAATGTAAAGCAAATCGCTCGTGTCGAATTGCACTTCGATCCACGAACCGCGATCCGGAATAATGCGGAAGCTATAAAGCACCTTGCCGTTGAGATGCACACTCGATTCAAATGCGATGCCGGGTGAGCGATGCAGCTGCGAAACGACGACGCGCTCGGCGCCATTGATCACGAACGTGCCTTGCGGCGTCATGAGCGGGATTTCGCCCATGTAAACTTTTTCCTCTTTCGTGCCCTTCTCCTCTCGGAGCTGAAAGGTCACGTGTAGCGGCGCGCTATAGGTTTGGCTTTCGCGCTGCGCTTCGAGCGCGGTCAGCTTCGGCTCGCCGATTTCATAATGGCTAAAATCGAGGACCGCTTTTTCATCGTAGCTCTCGATCGGGAAAACCTCTTTGAAGACGGCTTGGAGGCCGGCGTTCTTGCGCTTCGCGAACGGCACGTCCTTCTGCAGAAAATCGACATACGAATTGAGCTGGACCTCAATGAGATTCGGCGGTTCGATGCCTTCTTTAATTGTGCCGAAGTGAATGCGTTCTGACATAATTACCAATCTTCCAAGGGTTGTACCGGCACGGCATCGGGGGAACGAAAACCGGCAAGCGAAAAGCCTACAGCTCTAGCCGCAAGCAATGGACGTAAAAATGACAGCAAAACAGCGGTCTGTCAAATCGACCTCCACCGTTCTGTTGCCTCTCTAGTTTGTTGACCGTCTAACGGGTTAAAAATAAAGGGTATTACTTCTAACGAAAAACTATTTTGCCTAAAACGAAGCAAGCGCGCAACTGTTTTTTGCGCGCCCGCCTTGTTGAAAACTTATTTGATTTCGACTTTGGCGCCGGCCGCTTCGATCTTCTTCTTGATCTCATCGGCTTCCTGTTTGGTCACGCCTTCCTTAATTGTTTTCGGCGCGCCTTCTACCAGCGCTTTTGCTTCGGCTAAACCAAGGCCCGGCACCGCGCCGCGCACTTCCTTGATTACGCCAATCTTGTTCGCGCCCATTTCCTTCAAAATAACTTCGAAGGTGGTCTTCTCTTCGGCCGCGGGAGCCGCAGCTCCGCCGCCCGCTGCTGGGGCCGCCGCCACTGCGACCGGAGCCGCTGCGCTAACTCCCCACTTCTCCTCAAGCTCCTTTACCAATCCAGCAATCTCGAGAACCGTCAGGCCGCTGAGTTGCTCCACCAATTTATTTGTATCTGCCATTTTAGTTTCCTTTGGTTTGCCGCCTCCGAGAGCTTTCGGAGAATTAAGATCGACAGCCGCCGACCCGGACAGTTTGTTTTGTTGCTCGTTCCGCAAACGCGAAACGAAATTTGTTTATCCCGCTGGCTGCGGAGCCGGGCCTTTCTCCTGCGCTGCTTCTGGTTGTGGCGCTTCCGGAGCTTGCGCCGTTGGCTCTTCTTTCTTTTCCTCCGCGGCGGGCGCTTGCGCCGCTGGTTCGGCCGGCATCTTACTCGCCTTCGCGTTCAAAAGCCTCGCGAATGCGGAGGCCGGCTCATTCAGCAACCGGACCAGCTTCGTCGCCGGGGACAAGAGCAAGCCGAGTAATTGCCCGAGCAAAACTTCGCGCGAAGGCAACTCCGCCAACGCTTCGACCTCCTTTGTCGACAAAATCGATTTGTCGACAATGCCGATCTTGATCGCGGCAATCTTAAATTCCGCGGCAAAACTTTTTAAAATCTTTGCTATCGGCGCAGCATCTTTTTCTCCCGTCACAACCGCGGTTTGGCCCGTTAATTGATCCGCTACGTCCGGCAATCCGGAATCGGCGATGGCACGACGCAAGAAGCTGTTCTTGAC
>CATPCN010000509.1 GCA_955652855.1 uncultured Chthoniobacterales bacterium
CGCGCGGCTTGAGGCGGGAAGCTGCATGCCGGAACATCGACATCCGCAGGAACAGATCGTTCACATTCTTGAAGGCAAAATGCGCCTCATCGTCGATGGAACGCCCCACGAACTTTCGACCGGCGATTCATTTTATCTCGCGAGCAACGTGGCGCATGGCGTGGAGACAATCGAAGCGACGCGCGTGCTCGACACCTTCAGCCCGCCGCGTGACGAGTATCTCGCGATCGACGAGGCAAATCGCCAGCGCTCATAGAGCGCCGCTACGGCAGACTCGATCTCGTCGCCGAAAAGAATAGCTTTCGAATTGACTAACGTGATAGCCTCCACGCCTTAACCAAACAAAACTTATGTTACACATCATTTGGTCAATCATCGTCGGTTTCATCGTCGGTTGGATCGCGGGTAAAATCATGCCGGGCGCCCAGCAGCTCGGGTTTATCTGGACAACCGTTCTCGGCATCGGCGGATCAATCGTGGGCGGACTGATCGCACGGCTTTTCTCGAAGCCGGCGCCTGGTTCATCTTTTCATCCGGCAGGATTCATCATGTCGATCATCGGCGCGCTGATTCTGCTCTACCTCTGCATTAAACTTCATCTCGTCGGCTGAGCAGCGAATCATCATCTCCAGCCTGCTCGAGCCCGCTCGTAAAGACGCGTGACTTTACGAGTGACAGGGAGGTCCGGAGTTTGGTGGCGGAGTTTGAATCGGCTACGATTCCGCCGTCGCAATTTACGCACGGCGCGGATATGGCGTTGGCGTTGAGTTATCTCGCGGAACACTCGCTGGAGGAGGCGAGAGAGCGCATGCGTGAAATGCTTTTGCGCTTCACCGCGCATTATCATGTCGATGTTTATCACGAGACGCTGACGACTTTTTGGATGCGATTGCTCGATCACGTGGCGGACCATCATTATCGTGACGTCCCGCTGTGGCGGCGCATCAATCTCATCGTGGCGCGTTGGGGCAGCAGCGCGCCGGTGGAAGCGCATTACTCACACGGCGTCATCAGATCGAAAATCGCACGCGAAACCTGGATCGCGCCGGATCGATTGCCGCTGCCGTTTTAGAGCAAGCGCCGTCGCGCTTGCGAAAATTCATTATTCATCTACAATCCCGCTTCGTTATGGCAGAAAGCAGCGGCACAGTGGGCTTCAAGGAGTTCCAGCTTCACGATAAAGACACCGGCAGCGCGGATGTGCAGATCGCACTTCTCACCCGCCGGATCGAGCAGCTGACCGAACACTTGAAGACCAATGCCAAAGATCATTCCTCGCGCCGTGGCCTCCTGAAAATGGTGGCACAGCGCCGGAGTTTGCTCGATTACTTGAGCAAATCGGAGTCCGACCGGTATAAAAACCTGATCGAGAAACTCAACTTGCGGAAGTAACCGCAAGCGGATCTCGGGCAAAGTCCCTCCATTGTTCCTTTGCTTTACGCCATTCGTTAACTAAACAAAAACCCGGCAGTCCAGGCCGCACGAACACTTTGATTAGAGGTTTTAGCTTCGAGAGCATTCGGGGTTAAACCCTACAATCAGGTGTAACCGGCCTGGGAATCGCCAATCCCAGAAAGTAGTAGTATGCAACACAAGGTCACGGCCCAAATCGGGGCCACTCAAGTCTCAATCGAAACGGGCAAAATCGCCAAACTCGCCGATGGCGCAGTTATTGTCTCATGCGGCGACACCATGGTGCTCGTCAGCGCAGTCTCCGCCACCGCCATCAAAGAAGGTCAGGATTATTTTCCTCTTACGGTCGATTACCGCGAAAAGCAGCGGCAGTCGGAAAATTTCCCGGCGGTTATTTCAAACGCGAAGGTCGCCCTTCGGAAAAAGAAACTCTCACCTCGCGCATGACCGATCGGCCGCTTCGGCCGCTCTTTCCCGCGGGCTATTTTTATGACACGCAAATTATCTCGATCTTGCTCAGCGCCGATGGCGAAAATGATCCGGATATTCTCGCGATCAACGGCGCGTCAGCCGCGCTGACCGTTTCCGACATTCCGTTCGCCGGTCCAATCGGCGCAGTGCGCGTGGGCCGCGTCAACGGACAGTTCGTGGCGAACCCAACTCACGTCGAGCGCGAGCAGAGCGATCTCGACCTTGTCTACGTCGGCACTGAAAACGATGTCATTATGATCGAAGGCGCAGCCAAAGAGCTGCCGGAAGCGGAGTTTGTAAAAGCGCTCGAGTTCGCACACGGACATGCGCGCGAGATGATTCGTATTCAAAAAGAGCTCGCGTCGAAAATCGGGAAACCGAAACGCGAAATGTCGCTGCTACACGTGAACCAGGACGTCCTGGAGATCGCGTATCAAGTCGCCGGCAATCGGATCGAAGGCGCGCTTTACACCGAAGGCAAAGTCGCGCGCAGCAAAGCGGTCGCCGATTTGCGCGAAGAAGTGAAAACGGCGGTGCTCGCTAAGCATCCGGAGACCGACAAGTTCTCAATCTCGCAAGCGTTCGATTACGTGCAGAAGAAAGCGTTCCGCATCAGCGTGCTCGACAAAAAGAAACGCATGGACGGCCGCGGCTACGAAGATCTGCGCCAGATCACTTCCGAAGTGGGCGTGCTTCCCCGCGCGCATGGCTCGGCGATTTTCCAGCGCGGCGAAACGCAAGCTCTCGCTCTCGCCACACTCGCGCCGATTGAAGAATCGCAAAACATCGACGCCTACGGCGGCGGTGTGACGTCGAAGCGATTCATTCTGCATTACAATTTTCCGCCCTTCAGCGTCGGCGAAACCGGACGCACCGGCGGTGCAAGCCGTCGCGAGATCGGTCACGGCGCGCTGGCCGAGCGCTCGCTCGAGCCGATCGTGCCGAGCGAAAATGATTTTCGTTACGCGATCCGCATTTCGAGTGAGGTGATGGAATCAAACGGCTCGACCTCGATGGCGAGCGTCTGCGGTGGGATGCTCGCGCTCATGGATGCCGGCGTTCCCGTCAAAGGAACGGTCGCCGGAATTTCTGTCGGACTCGTCACTGAGTACGGCGAAGATCGACAATTAAAACGCTACGAGTTGCTCACCGACATCATTGGCTCGGAAGATCATTTCGGCGACATGGATTTCAAACTTTGCGGAACGGCAAACGGTGTCACCGGATTTCAACTGGATCTAAAGCTTCCGGGCGTCAGTCACAAAATCATGGCCGAAGCAATTGCTCGCGCCAAAGAAGCGCGCACAAAGATTTTATCGATCATGGCCGGCGCGCTCGATAAGCCGCGAGCGGAATTATCGAAGTACGCGCCACGCATTGAGACGATCAAAATCAATCCAGAGAAGATCGGCGCGCTCATCGGACCCGGCGGCAAAACCATCAAAGGCATTGTCGCTGAGACCGGCGCCGAGATTAACATCGAGGACGACGGCTCCGTCCACATTTACGCGACGAGTCCCGAAAGCATGGCGCGCGCGAAGGAAATTATCGGCGGCATGGCGCGTGAGATCGAGATTGGGCAGACCTATCATGGTCGCGTCGTTTCTGTGAAAGAATTCGGCGCGTTCGTCGAAGTATTTCCAGGAAGAGACGGCCTCGTCCATATCTCCGAGCTGGCCGATTTCCGAGTGAATCGCACCGAAGATGTCGCAAAAATCGGCGACATGATTTGGGTGAAGTGCATCGGCATCGACGACAAAGGCCGTGTGAAACTTTCACGCAAAGCCGCGCTGAAAGAGCGCGCCGAAAAAGAGACAGGACAGGCCGCGCCGGTCGAAGAACCGGTTCGCTAGAATTTTTTGCGGCGCTGTATAAGCGTCGCATTATCGTGTTCGTGAATCAGCGACGATCCAAGATCGCCGCTACAGGATCATGAAATCCGGCTTCCTCGAAAAACTGATCGAGCGGCTCGGCCGTATCGGCCCGGAGGACGTGCAGAATTATCTGCTCCGGCTCGCACAGGAAAAAGGATTTCTCGAAACCATCTTCAATTCGATTCAAGAAGGCATCATCGTCACTGACTCGAATGGCCGCATCACCTACGTCAACAATGCCGCTTGCGAACTTTTTGGTTTCGACATGGAAAACTCCATCGGAAAACGGCTCGATGAACGCGTGCGTGGCCTCGATTGGAATGCGCTTTCGAAATCGAGCGGCGCAGTCAGTCGCGACATGGAAATTTTTTATCCGTCGAACAAATTCATCAACTTCTACATCGTTCCGCTGATCATCGAGCGCCGCGGCGGCGAGGATAAGATCGACATGTCCGCCGAAGCGGTTGGTCATGCC
>CATPCN010000510.1 GCA_955652855.1 uncultured Chthoniobacterales bacterium
CTTGATTCCTTCCGGCGTAATCTCAAATGCCCACGCCAGCACGAGCGCCACCGGAAAACCAAATGCGATTGCCGTGACGAAAACTTTCATCACCCACGCCGGCGCTTCAAAAGTCGGAAAAAGAATCGAGGCGCCCTGAATCAGCAGCCACGCCACGATCACATACGCGACGGCGACCTTGTAAACGTTACGCCGCTTCAATTCGGCGAAGAAGTTCTTCGCATTCACCCGGCACCGTTGTCCCACACTGTCAGGCAGACAGCAAGGCATCCATGAACTTTGGGATTAACTATTGCAGCCGATTGTATTTCTTGAGCAGCTCGCGCACCCGATCATGCGGCAAAGCATCGACATGATGGTTGTCACGGCCGGTCATGCTCTTGTTGTCAACGAGCGCGTTGACGATCGCTTCCTCGGTCGCTTGCACGACGCCGGTGAAAATTGGATCCATCAGATCGTTCGGAATTGTTTCCACATTGTGCGTCACTTGATCGGGATTCACCACTTTCGGATTGGCGGTTGAAAACGCGATGAACAAATCGCCGGAGCCATTTCCGGAAACACTGCCGGTGCGCGCCAGCCCGAGCGACGCGCGGCGCGCGAGACGTTTGAGTTGATTTGGCAGCAGCGGTGCATCGGTCGCCACCACGATAATGATCGAGCCGTTCTCCTGACTAAAGACGGCGTTCTCAGAAATTTCTTTTCCCACCGGAATGCCGGCAATCGTTAGGCCGGCGCGTCGTCCGCAATTCGCCTGAACCAGAACGCCAACGGTGTAACTGCGCGAATTCTTCTTTTCATCTTTTATGTCGATCTTACGCGAGGCCGTTCCCGTTCCGCCTTTGAACTCATAACAAATCATGGCCGTTCCGCCGCCGACGCTTCCCTCTTCAATCGCGCCGCCATGCGCCGAATCGAGCGCCTGAAAAATGTGCTCGGGCTTCACGTGAAATCCATTGATGTCGTTAAGGTAACCGTCCCACGTTTCGGCCACGACCGGCAAGCTCCACCAGTAACCAGTGTTATCGGCCGCGCCGTGTTTGATTCGCCACGCAATCACGGCATCGCGCGCAACACCGACGCTGTGCGTGTTGGTAATGACCACCGGACCTTCGAGAAAACCGCTCTCTTCCACCCACGCGGTGCCGGTCATCTCGCCGTTGCCGTTTAAACTAAATACGCCGGCATAGACCGGATCGTTGAGCGAATCGTGTCCGCGAGGAATAATCGCGGTCACGCCGGTGCGCACCGGGCCTTTGCCCACTTCGAGTTTTCCTTCGCCGCTGATCAACGTGGTGTAACCGACTTCCACGCCGGCCACATCGGTGATGGCGTTGAATTGCCCCGGCGTGCCGTCGAACGGAACACCGAGATCACGGGCGCGCAGCACCGCGATTTCTTTAATTGTCGGTCTAGACGGCGGCGAAGTCTGCCGTTCATGCGAGTCCACCTCGAGCGTGAGGAAGAATACGATGAACGCAAAAATAAATGTCGATCTTGTCTTCATACAAAATTTCTCCGCGATGAATGGTTTTCTATTTTCGCGGAGCACGCAACGCATTTAGATTCAATTCGTGAGCTACCAGGTTTTCGCGCGAAAATATCGACCGCAGACGTTTGACGATCTGGTCGGGCAGACGCACGTCACGCGCACGCTCAAGAATGCAGTCGAACAAAACCGGTTGGCGCACGCCTATCTTTTCGTCGGCCCGCGCGGCATCGGCAAAACATCGACCGCGCGCATTCTTGCCAAGGCGCTCAATTGCGTGAAAGGCCCGACCGTGACGCCGTGCGGCGTGTGCGACAATTGCAAGGAGATCACGGGCGGAAACAGCCTCGACGTGCTTGAGATTGACGGCGCGAGCAACAACGGCGTCGAGCAAGTGCGCGAGCTGCGCGATAACGTGCGTTACGCGCCGGCCAAGGGCCGCTATAAAATTTACATCATCGACGAAGTTCACATGCTGACTTCCGCCGCTTTCAACGCGCTGCTCAAGACGCTCGAGGAACCTCCCCCGCACGTGAAATTTATTTTTGCGACGACCGAGCCGCAAAAAGTTCTGCCGACAATTTTGAGCCGCTGCCAGCGATTCGATTTGCATCGCATCCCCGCGAACCTGATCGCGCAACATCTGCAATTCATCGCCGGCAAGGAGAAATTTTCTCTCGATCCGGCCGCCGGGCACGCCATCGCGCGCGGGGCGGATGGCGGATTGCGCGACGCTGAATCGATGCTCGATCAGCTGGTTGCTTTCTGCGGCGATCCGATCCGCGAGCCAGATGTTTTGAAAGTGTTTGGGTTTACGAGCGAACAGACGGTCGCAGATTTCACCGAAAAAATTTTACGTGGCGCTACGGCGGAAGCGCTCGACGTGCTGCACGAACAGTCTGAAGCCGGCAAAGACATGATGAAACTCATGTCCGATTTGATCGCCTATTTTCGCGACCTGCTCGTTTTCAAAGTTAAACCGGAAGCGCTCGCCGAAGATGTCGATCCAGAATTGCAAAAGCGCTTCGAGCGACAATCGCCACTGCTCGAAACCGATCGACTGCTTGAGTTGATCGATCAGTTCGCCTCCGCGGAGGGGCGCATGAAATGGGTGCCGAACAAGAAGCTCCATTTCGAGGTCGCCGTCATCAAAGCGATTCAAACGCTTGGTCAGGTGACGCTGAATGAAGTGATCGAGAACCTGAACGCATTGCGCGATGGAAAAACGATCACGGAAAAAAGGGCGTCGACGGCCGCAGACAAATCAGCAACTCCGCGCGTAGCGGAAAATACCGAGCAGCCAGGATCGACCGTGGACCCGAATGAGCTCTGGCAGAAAATTGCGCCGAAAGTCTCGCCGAAAAGTTTTCTGCGCACGTTAATCGATTCGGTGATTGTTCTTGGCGCGGAAGGACGAAGTTTTGTGCTCGGTTATCCGCTCGATCAAAAATCGACCATCGAAACGCTGGCGAGCGCGGCGAATAAAAAGCAGCTCGAAAGTTTGCTTAAAGAATCGAGCGGTCGCGATTGGACCGTAAAATTTGTCGGCAAGGAAGGATTGAAATCGCCGAACGTTGCGCGCGAAACGAAATCCGAATCTTTCAAAGACGATCCGCTCATTCAGGAAGCGCTCGAAATTTTTAAAGGCCAAATCAAAACCTAGCACGCATGAATCTGAATAAATTAATGAAGCAGGCGCAGAAGATGCAGGAGCAAATGGCGCAGACGCAGGCCGAGTTGGCGGAAAAAACGGTCGAAGTTCAGGCGGCCGGCGGAAAAATCACGGTGGTTGCAAACGGCGCGGGCGAAGTGATTTCGATCAAGATCGACAAAGAAATTGTCGATCCTAACGATGTAGAGTTTCTCGAAGAAGCGGTCCTGAGCGGCGTGAAAGGCGCGATCGAGCAAGGCAAAGCAATCGCTCAATCCGAAATGACAAAGATCACCGGCGGCTTGGGAATGCCCGGATTGGGAATGTAGCAACCGGCCTGTGGCCGGTTTGAACGGCGCACAGCGCCGTGGCTACAAATTACAGACGACACGCCTCTGGCGTTTGTGTTTCTCGTAAACGCAAACTTCGCGGATTCCCAAGGTCGACATTTTTTCGGCGAGCTGTTCGTAATTTTCACCGAGTTGCGCGTATGAATGCGCATCCGATGCCGTAGTGAATGGAACTCCCTTCTCCAACGCGAGGCGAATGATCTCGTCGCCCGGATAAAGTTCGTTCACCGGTTTGCGCCAGCCGGCGGTGGAAAGTTCAATCGCCAGGTTGCGTGAGCGGATGAAGTCGAGCGTCTCACCGGCGATCGACTTCATGTCTGCATTTGGCCGATGGCCGTGAATCTTCACAAGATCGAGATGCGCGAGACAATCGACCAGCCCGGTCGCGGCGATGTCGCGCACGCGACGAAAATAGTCGGCGTAGATTTCATCGACGTCTCGATTTCCAAATTGCGCCGCGCCTTCCGGAACTTTGTCGAACATTTCGTCGTCGCGCTCGAGGTAATGAACCGAGCCAAGAACGAAATCGAGTTTGTCCCAATGTTTTTCGACCCACGCGCGCCCGGCGACTGAAGTTTCCGGATCGTTATCGAGTTCGATGCCGGCCCGGATTTTTATGTCCGGATTTTTTTCGCGCAGCTTGTCGACCTCATCGAAATCGACGCCGGCGGTGTAACGATCGTGATCGGTGAAAGCGATGTCGCGCAATCCCCGCGCCCGCGCACTGTCGATCCAGGGCTGCAAAAGCTGCTGCGTGTACGGTTGGACGCGATGTCCCTGGGGATGCGTGTGATAATCGGAAAACAAACGCGCCGCGATTTGCGAACTCATGAGTGTTTCAAGGTGGCGCGTCGGGATCCCTCGACTTCGCTCGGGATGACGGCTACGGCGCGGTCATGAATTTCTGCCGCACCATCAGCTCCGGATATTTCGGAAAGAAAGCTTCGAGGATAAAAACTTTGTCCGGAGTCAGATCGCGCGTTGCGATCGTCTCGGCGTACTCCACGTGTTCCTGCGGATTGATCAGGATCGTAGCGGGCTTGTCCGAGAAGGCGTGATTGTCCGAAAATTTCGTCAGCACATTTTCGGAAGTATCGCGGAGGTAAATTTCGATTCGTTGTTCCGTCGGAAAATCGAGCGGGATAGGTAGCTTCGCCTGATTGCTCACCGTCAATTTCACTTCGAGATGCCGGACTTCGGATAATTTTACCGGTTGAGGCGAGACTTGAAGATCGAGCATCAATCCGCGCAGCTTCGGATTTTTATATTTCGGCGGCGATTTGGAGCCGCCGCCAAACGGATGCAATATCCGCCCGACCCAGCTTCGCTTCTCGACTGGTGATTTCGTCAGGTCCTGCGCGAGCGCGACACTCGGCGCGGCGAGAGCGAGAAGCAAAACAGCGGCGGTGCGTCTCATGAGCGGGTTAATCAGCAAACGTTGCAAATCCTGTCAAACCCTTTATCAATCCGCCATGCGAGCCGTCGCGTTGAACATCTGTGTGTTGTTACTCTACGCCGCGTCCGGTTTCGCGAAAGATCGACATTGTACGCTGCGTATTCACGCGGAAGCAAACGCGAACGATACCGCCGTCTTCTCGTCGCAATCGCAATTCTCCGGCCGAAATGTGCTGATCGAAAAGGTTGCCGGCGTTTCTGAACATGATGTGACAGCGTTTTTCCCGTATCGGGCAACGGACGGCAGTTACGGCGCGCTCTTTCAACTCGAAGATCACGGCCGAATCGCCCTCGATGCTCTCAGCATCGAGCGCCGCGGCAAAACGGTTTTCGTTTTTGTGAATGGACGGCTGATCACTGAGTTGCAAGTCGATCAGCGTGTCGCCGACATCGAATCGATGAAGAAAGCGTGGCGCTTGATTGGAGCGCGCAAAAAATAAACGGCGATGCGATTTGTTCTCGCAGCGCTGGTCGCTTCATTCGTTGCCATCACGTCCATGAAGGCGCTCGAGCAACCGCTAGCTTTGCCGACCGATAACGACGCGCTCTTTCACGGCGGTGGCGCCGCGTTTTATCAATACATCGATCGCGATTATCACGGCGTGAAATCGACGCCATGGGAAGGCGGCCAGTACGGGTTCGTGCGCGATCCAGTCGAAACGTCGATCGGAATTGTTTACACGCGCTTCCACGAAGGGATCGACATTCGCGCTCTGCAACGAGATGCAAACGGCGAGCCGCTCGATGAAGTGCGCGCGATTGCCGACGGCAAAGTCGTTTACACAAGTTTGGCGCCGGGCCATTCAAACTACGGGAAATACATCGTGATCGAACATCGTTGGGGCGGCTCGCCCTATTACAGTTTGTACGGACACTTGAGCTCGATCGATGTGCGCGCCGGCCAGGCGGTGCAGCGCGACGAACACATTGCGGTGATGGGTTACACCGGCGAAGGACTCAATCAGGCGCGCGCGCATCTTCATCTGGAATTGAACCTGATGGTCAGTCATCGATTCCAGGAGTGGTACGACAAATTTTACAAAAGAGAGCCGAACCATCACGGCATTTATAACGGAATTAATCTCGACGGCCTGGACATCGCCCGGCTTTATCTCGAGCTGCGGAAAAATCCGGCGCTCACCATTCCCGAATTTCTCGAAGCGGAGGAGACACATTACAAAGTGACCGTGCCGCGGTCCGGCTACTTTGAATTGCCGAAACTTTATCCGTGGATGCGACGCGGTGACGCGAACCAGAAAACCGCTTCGTGGGAAGTGTCGTTTAACCGTGCCGGCGTGCCTCTGAAAATTGAGCCGAGCGACAAGCGAGTTTCGCAACCGGAGCTGACTTACGTCAAGAAAACCGCGATCGATTGCTCGCTGTTAACGCGCGGCGAAATGACCGGCCGCGGACAGCGCGCCGCTCTCACCGAATACGGCCAGCAATTGATGCGGTTGTTAACTTATCCCGATTGAAACTGTAGCCGCGCCTCTGTGAGGCGCGCTCCGAACGGCTCATAGAGCCGTTGCTACAACCGAGTTCGCGCTAGCACGACGTCGGCGTACGTTGCGCGAGCGCAACGCCATGCGGAATCGCGCCGGCCACGAAGCCGAGACATTCCACCGCGCCACTCGGTTTACCCGGCAGCGCGATCACGAGCGAAAGATCGACAATCGCAGCGAGCGATCGCGACAAGATCGCGTTCGGCGTAATCTTCATCGATTCGCTGCGCATCACTTCGCCGAAACCGGGAAGCTCCACGCGCATCAACGCGCGCACCGCTTCCGGCGTGACATCGCGCTGGCTGATTCCGGTCCCGCCCGTCATTAAAATGAGCGCGCAACCTTGACCCGCAAACGAGCGAATCGCCTCTTTGATCCGCGAAATTTCATCCGGCACGATCGCCTCGGCTTGAACCTGCCAGCCGAATTTTGCCGCCGCCTGTTTTAGCGCCGGTCCTCCAAGATCGACATATTCCCCGGCCGATGCTCGATCTGACACAGTGATGATGCCGACAGTAATCTGCATGTGTTAGTTGATAGTTAAGCGGATGTCTTAGATGCCGCTCAGCAGTTTGTCATCCCGAGGCTGGCGCAGCGCGCCGAGGGATCTCCCAACTGCAATCGACGCTTCCTTGGAGCAAAGTGTACCGCAATTTGCATCGGCGAGATCCCTCGCCGTCTCGGCGGCTCGGGATGACGGCAAAAAAAATCGCGCGAATCATACAGCGCGCTTCGTCTTCTTGATCAGCTGGATGTCTGAGATCCGCATCTCTTTATCGACCGCTTTGCACATGTCGTAAATGGTGAGGAGCGCAACGGCTGTCCCAGCCAACGCTTCCATTTCCACGCCAGTCTGCGCGACGGCTTTCGCGGTGCACTTTACCTTCACTCCTGAAGCGATGGCGGCGATTTCGATTTCGACATGGCTAAGATCGAGATGATGACAGAGCGGGATAAGCTGCGGCGTTTGTTTCGCAGCTTGAATGCCGGCAAGTCGCGCCGTGGCAAAAACGTTCCCTTTTGCGATTCGATTTTTTGAAATGAGCGACAGCGTTTTCGATTGCAGCCGAATTTTTCCGGAGGCGATCGCTTCGCGCGCGCTCAATGGTTTCGCCGAAACATCAACCATCCGCGCGCTGCCATCAGCGCCGATATGTGAAAGCCGCGCCATGTCTCAACCGCCGATCGCGACCATCTTGCGACCGGGCTGGTAATTATTTCGAAAATCGTGCTGCTCGGGTTTGCGCTCGACAACATCGAGAAAAAATTGGCGTAGCTCATCATCGCTCGCACCAGCGCGCAAAACTTTCATGATGTCGAACTCGAGATAACTGCCGAGGCAAGGGCGCAGCTTGCCGTCGCAAGTCAGGCGCAGTTTGTTGCAGCTCTCGCAGAAATGCAGATTGGTCATCGCCCCGATAAATCCGACGCGCTGATTCCGGCCGGAAATTTGATAATAACTCGCCGGTCCGTTTGTTCGAAATTGCGGCTCTGGAATTAATGCGCCAAAGCGTTTTTCGATTCCACGCTTCGCTTCCAAGATCGACATAAAGTTTTGTTCGTCGAGAACTTCGCTCGTACTCACCGGCATTAGTTCGATAAAACGCAGAAGCAAATTTCGCTCGGCGGCGAAATCAATGAGCGGAACGAGCTGATCGTCGTTGCGTCCGCGCATGAGCACGCAATTCAATTTTATCTGCTCGAAACCGGCATCGATCGCGGAGTGAATTCCATCGAGCGCCTGCGCGTGCAGATCGCGGCCGGTGATCGCGGCATAAACCTCAGGATCGAGCGTGTCGAGCGAAATGTTCACGGTGCGGATGCCCGCATTTCGCAGCGCTTGCGCCATGGAAAAATTTCCATCGATCTTGCGCGCGAGCAGCGTTCCATTTGTTGAGATGCCGATGTCGCGAATGTTTGGCATCGCGCCAAGGGCCCGACAAAATGTCAGGACATCGCGGCGCGTGAGCGGTTCTCCGCCGGTGACTCTGATTTTCGTAACGCCGAGCTCCGTGCCGATGCGGATGAGGCGCAGCGTTTCTTCGAAGCTCAGGATTTCTTCGCGCGGCAGCCATTCCTGCAACTCTTGCGGCATGCAGTAAGTGCATCGCTCGTTACAACGATCGGTGATGGAGACGCGAAGATACGAAATCCGATGGCCGTAGCGATCTTCCATGGCGCGCAACTTTACGGGCTGCGCAGGGTTGAATCAAGGAAGTCAAACTGTTGACTCGTAAATCGGCGGCTGTATCTTTTTTCCATATGAAGCGTCAAATTCTTTCACGGGCGCTGACGTTCGGCGTGTCAGCCAGCGCATTATTTCTTCTCGCGAGCTGTGAAACCCTCGAAACGCGAATCTCCCAGCACCAAGACATTTACCAAAGCCTGTCGCCCGGCGATCAAGCATTGGTTAGTCAGAGCAAAATTCGCAGCGGCATGTCGCAGAATGCAGTTTGGCTCGCATGGGGAAATCCCGAGCAAAAAGCAGTGGGCAATATGCGCGGACGTCCCACTGAAACGTGGATTTACGTGAATTACACCACGGCTCCATATGGCTACGGATATCCGTATGGCTATCCTTATGGCCACCGCTTCGGATTCGGCTATGGATTCGTCGGCGTTTCCCGCGTTCATCATCATCGCGGTTTCGTTTTCTTCGGAGACCCATTCTACGATCCGTTTTACTATTCGTACATTCCGCCCAGGATTCCGTATCCGTATAAGACGGTGACGTTCGCGAACGGGCGCGTCATGTCGTTCCAATACTTGGTGCCGCCGTATCGCTGATTAAAAATTCTGATCGCCTCCGAGCGAAGAGCTGGCCAGTGTAGCGGCACGCGTCATACATGGCTTACGGCTCATTCGCAAAATTCATCGAAGCGCTCGAGCAGGCGGGCGAACTAAAGCGCGTCGGCCTTCCGGTCGACACCGATTTGCTCATCGCGGAATGGGCGGACCGCGAAATGAAATCTCCGGGTGGCGGTAAGGCACTTCTTTTCGAGCAGCCGATTGTCGATGGAAAGATTTCGAAGTTTCCAGTCGCGATCAACACGATGGGATCGCGCAAACGCATGGCGCTCGCGCTGCAACGCGACAGCATCGACGACATCGCGCAGGAAATTCAGCTGATTCTCAAAGCAAAACCGCCGACGGATTTGCGCGAAGGCTGGAGCTTGCTCAAACAAGGAATCCATCTTCTGCATGCGCGGCCGAAACAGGTGAAGGACGCGGCCTGCCAGGAGATTGTGCACAAGATCGACAATGCAACGCCGGAGTGCACGCTCTCCGATCTGCCGATTTTGAAATGCTGGCCGAAAGACGGCGGGCGTTTCATCACGCTGCCGAATGTGCACACGCGCGATCCGGAAAGCGGCGCGCGCAATGTCGGCGTTTACCGGATGCAAATTTACGATGAGCGCACGACCGGAATGCATTGGCAGATCCACAAAGTCGGCGCGCGGCATGGGAAACGTTATTACGAACGCGGGGAGCGAATGCCGGTAGCGGTAACCCTCGGCGGCGATCCTGCTTACAGCTTTGCCGCGACCGCGCCGCTACCCGACGGGCTCGATGAGATTCTTTTCTCCGGATTCATTCGCAAAAAATCAGTCGAGCTCGTGAAGTGCAAGACGATCGATCTCGATGTACCGGCGGATGTCGATCTTGTCCTGGAAGGCTATGTTCAGCCAGGTGAAACGCGACCGGAAGGTCCGTTCGGCGATCACACCGGTTATTACACGGCGCTGGAAGATTATCCGGTGTTTCACCTCACCGCGATCACGCATCGGCGCGACGCGATTTATCCGACGACGATCGTCGGCGTTCCGCCGATGGAAGATTATTATCTAGGCGACGCAAGCGTCCGGATTTTTCTGCCGGTTTTCAAAATGAACTTCCCGGAGATCGTGGACATGACGCTTCCGCCCGAAGGCGTTTTCCACAATCTGGTCTTCGTCAGTATCCGCAAACAGTATCCCTATC
>CATPCN010000511.1 GCA_955652855.1 uncultured Chthoniobacterales bacterium
GGCCGACGGCAGCCGACAAAGAGCCGGTGATTGGCTTCGTCGAGCGCCATCGGGAAATTGGCGAAAGCGCCATCCGTTCTCCACGCGGCAACCTGTTCGCCTTTATCTCGATCAATTACCGCGACGTGACGCGCCGTGGGAACGTTCACGAAAATGCGGCGACCCTGTTTTTCTAGAATAAAAGCTTCGGGATGGCCGGAGAGTTTGATCGAGCCGACCCTCTTGCCGTTCGTTGCGTCAATGATGCCGATTCCGCCGTTACCGTAGCCGACGTAAATGCGATGGGCCGAAATGTCGTAACGGACGTTATCGGCGTCATCATTGAAGTTCACCGTGTCAGTCAGCGCAAACGATTCTGCATCGTAAATGGTGCACAGGCCGCCGTTGTCGTTCGCGATGTAAAGTCGTTTAGAATCTGGGACGTAAGCGATGCCCTGCGGCGCGCCGAGGCCGGTTATGGAGTGGACGCGCTCGCCTTTGCGCAAATCAATCACCTCCGCTGTGTTGTTACCCAGCGCGCAGACAAACAATCTTTCGCCCGCTGCATCAGCCGCCATATGATCGATGCGGCCGGTCACGCGTGGCAGAGCGACCGTCTGCGTCAGCCGAAGCGCGGGATAGCGAGGAACCTCGGCCCTCACGATCAGACAGGCGAGGATCACGGCTATGCCAATGGCGATGAAACGCATTATTCTCGTCGTGATCGGGGCAGGCATTCTCGGCCTTTGTTATAGGTTTCTCCGTGGTTTCAGCTAATACGCGGAGTTTGGGAAAAGAAGAGTGTCAGAACGAACATGTCGTCGATGTTCGTCGCAGCGAAGCAGATCGCACCCGTGATGAGTGCCGCGACCAGGGAGTTCATTACGTAAAGTAACAGAAACAGAGTCAATTTATCGACTTTCCAAACAAGATTAACGCGAACGAGCAGCTTCGCGCCGGCCGACGACTGTACTCCGTTGCCCGTTCGCGAGGGCTGGGCAGCCGTACTCGGTGAAAGTTGCTCCGGCTGCTGAAACGCGATGGCTGCTGCAAGCGCAGAGTTGTTGACGCGAACTCGGCTTTGGCTATAACGTCATTACAATTAATTGGCCGGCCACAGCGAATCCAGGTTCATTTGGAGGATCATCAAATGAAAAAATGGTTTTTTGACGCAGATTATCTCCAGGCGTGCAACTGCGATTATGGTTGCCCATGCGAATTCGCCGCACCGCCCACGCCCGGTTATTGCGAAGGCGTCGGTGTTTGGCGGATCGATCGCGGCAAATACGGCGATTTGACACTAGACGGGCTCGGTCTTGCTTTCGCCGCGAAATGGCCGGGGGCAATCCACGAAGGCAACGGGACGGTCTGCTTGTTTGTCGATGAAAAAGCGTCCACAGAACAGCGGGAAGCCTTGCTCGATATCGGTTCGGGCAAGGCGGGGGGATTGCCCTTCGAAATTTTGGCGACGACTTTCAGCACGTTGCTCGAGCCGCAGTTCGTTCCCTTTAACGTCAACATCAATGGGCTCGAAAGCACCGCGCGGCTCGGCGACAATTTTCGGATTGCTCTCGAGCCGATCAAAAATCCCGTGACCGGAAATGTTGAAACCATCACCATCAGTCACGGCACCGGTTTTATTTTCAAAAGTGCGGAATGCGCGTCGGCAAAGGAAGGTTCCGTCGCGATCGACAAGATGAAGTTCAGTTATCCGAACAAGGCTGGGTTTGTCGCGCGCATTCACTACGGCAATTAATCGGCGGCCATGAGCGCATTGCCGGCACTGCCGCGGCGCGAACGCTTCTTCATCGGCGCAAGCCTTTGTGGCATCGCGCTGTTGGCCTGGTTTTACACGATTTACGAAGCGCGGCGGATGAATGCGACCGGCGTGTGTGAATGCATGCGCATGAAAATGTCCGGACCGGAGCTCTCTTCATGGCCGGCGGGCACGTTGCTTCCGCTGTTTTTCATGTGGGCGATCATGATGATCGCAATGATGTTGCCGAGCGCGCTGCCGATGATCCTGACTTTCGCTGCAGTGACTCGCAATCGTCAACGACTCGGACGTCCCTATGTTCCGATGTCGATCTTCGTTCTGGGTTACGTCGCCATCTGGTGCGTATTCAGCGTGCTCGCCGCCATCAGCCAGTGGTGGCTCCATCGGCAGGCGTTGCTTTCGTCATCAATGATAAGCACGAGCGCGTGGCTCGGTGGCACGTTGCTGCTCGGCGCCGGCATTTTTCAATTCACTCCGCTCAAACAAACTTGCCTGACGCATTGCCGCGGCCCGCTCGAATTCATTATGACGCGCTGGCGCGAAGGCAGCGGCGGTGCATTTCAAATGGGTTTGGAGCATGGCGCCTTTTGCACGGGTTGCTGTTGGGCCTTGATGGCTTTGCTCTTTGTCGCGGGTGTTATGAACATTCTCTGGATCGCCGCTCTAACTCTGCTCGTTTGCCTGGAAAAAATGCTGCCCCCGCGCGCGCGAATAAACGTCGCGAGCGGGCTTTTACTCGCAGGGTGGGGAGTGGGCGTGCTGACGCACCGCCTTACGTTGGGAATGTCTTGAACGATCTCCTTCGGTTACAGCGGTTGCTGTCACCAAGTCAGAGAC
>CATPCN010000512.1 GCA_955652855.1 uncultured Chthoniobacterales bacterium
AAATAAAAGAGTGGTGCTCCGTTTTGATGTCGATCTTTGGCTTCGATCTCTTTTTCGGAAGCGAAAGCGGATCTTTCGCGCGACAAAGTTTCTGCACGGGACAAGATCGACATTTCGGAGCGCGCGCCGTGCAGATGAGCGCGCCGAGATCCATCAGCGCCGAATTATACGACGCGGCCCGGCGTTTCGGCAAAAGCTCGGCGGCGTAGTGCCAGATTTTTTCACAGCCAATCGATGAATCGATTGAGTGATGCATGTCGAACAAACGAGCGAGGACGCGTGCGATGTTCGCTTCAACGACGGGAACAGATTGATCGAAAGCAAATGTAGCGACGGCGTTCGCGGTGTAGCGACCAATGCCGGGAAGCTTTCGCATTTGCTCAATGTCGCGCGGAAACCTTCCGTCATGATCCCGCGCGATGATTTTCGCGGCAGCATGCAGGTTCCGGGCGCGCGCGTAGTAACCAAGGCCCTGCCACGCGTGAAGAACGTTCGATTGCGATGCGCAGGCCAGTGAATCGAAACTCGGAAATCGGCGCAGCCACTCGTTATAGCGAGGAAGCACGGTCGCGACCTGAGTTTGTTGCAGCATGAATTCGGAAACGAGAATCGCGTAAGGATCGCGCGTTTTTCGCCATGAGAGATCGCGGCCGTGACGGCGATACCAACGCGAGAGAGAGCGGCGGAAAACTTTCGGCGGGATCAAGAAGGAAACGTCCAACGTCCAACGTTCAACGTCCAACTCTCAATTCAGAAGATGATTGAACGTTGAGCGTGGAGCGTGGAGCGTTGAGCGTTTTGAATTCCTACACGCATCCGATTTCGGCAGAGCAGGCGAAGAAACTGCGCGCGGTGCTTAATGAGCTTGGATTTACGTTTACGCCGAAACCGTACACACAATTTTTTGCGCAAAAGAACAAACTCAGCATCGCGGTTTATGAGAAAGGACCGAAAATTCTGGTGCAGGGAAAAGGCGTCGAAGAATTCGTGCAGTTCGAGCTTGAGTCGAAGATTTTTGGCGAAGCGAAACTCGGTTATGAAGAAGTGCATTCGCCCGAAATGTTTGAGCCGCACTTTGGCGTGGATGAAAGCGGCAAAGGCGATTTCTTCGGTCCGCTCGTGATTGCTGGCGTGTATGTCGATCCAGAAATCGCGCGAAAGTTTCTCGATGCGGGCGTTCAGGACAGCAAGCGGATCAGTTCGGATGCGCGAATCCGTGCGCTCGCGAAAATTATCCGGCAGACTTCCGGCGGCGCGGCTGAGACCGTCATGATCGGACCTGAACGTTACAACGAGCTCTACAAAAAGTTCGGCAATCTCAACAGCCTCCTTGGCTGGGGTCACGCACGCGTAATCGAAAATCTGCTCGCGAAAAAGCCGGAGTGCCCACGCGCGTTGTCGGATCAATTTGCCGACGCTCGAGTCATCGAACAATCGCTGCTGCGACATGGTCGCAAGATCGACATAAAGCAACGAACGAAAGCGGAGTCGGATGTGGCAGTGGCGGCAGCGTCGATCTTAGCGCGAGAGGCCTTCATTGATTGGCTGGACCGGCGTGGAAAAGAGCTTGGGACGCGGCTGAAGCGCGGAGTTTCCGAAGAGGTGAAAGAAGCGGCCCGGGAGCTGGTGAAAGTAAACGGAGCGGAAATATTGCCGCAGATCGCGAAGGTGCATTTTCGGACCGCACACGAGGTTGCGCCGGACGCTTTCGCTGCACCGCCGCCGCGCCGCGAATGGCGCAAGTAGACTTTGGCGCATCCGGGCTTGTTTCCGCGGCGATCGGGCAAGGTTCCTGCTTTAGTAGACGTGAGACTCCTTGCCTTTGTGGAAACAAGACTGCTCATTTTAAATGCCGACCCGGTCTTCCAAGATTGGGCGCTCGCGCTTTTTGACACATTTGCCGACGTAGAAGTGTGGGTTGTGCGGACTTTGTCGGAAGCCGTTTCCAGTTTACTCGCAGAAAATTTCGACGGTTTCGTGGTGGAAGGTGAACCGTTAATCGCGCTGGAGGAAGCGGCACACATCCGGCAGCACTTCCCGTCACTGCAAATTGTTTGCCTGATCTCCGGCGCGTGGGACGCTGAATTTGCTCGCATGGCGAGCCAACAGAAGATCACCGCGATAAAGAGCGAGCGGAGCGAACGTCATTTGCGCAAACGGTTAAGCGAGTTCGTTCGATCGCTCGAAATACGTGACGGCGCGCCATCGGAAGGCGTCGATCCATGTCATTCGTTAATCGGAAATCTGAATCAATTTTCCGCGGCGGAGATTCTACAAATGAGCTGCCTTAGCCAACGGAGCGGACGCTTCACGTTTAAGTCAGCGCGCGGAAACAGCGAAATCTACTTGCAGCTGGGCGCGGTCCGGCACGCGATTTTCGACTCACTCGAAGGCGAAGCGGCCGTGGCAGAAATTTTTCGCTGGCGGCAGGGGCGTTTTTATTTTGAGGAAGGGATCATCAGCCAGGTGCAGACGGTAGACCGGCCCTGGGCCCACCTCCTCATCGATAATCTGCAGAAGCTCGACGAGACGCTCGAGCTGGTAAGCGTTTAACGTGCGATGAGAGATAAAGTGCTCGAGACGCATT
This sequence comes from uncultured Chthoniobacterales bacterium, assembly GCA_955652855.1. Next base: position 2,588 of record CATPCN010000512.1, read on the forward strand.
TGCGCCTGCTCACCTTGCAGTTGGATAACTGGAAGAAGCTCCATGATTTGATCACGTACGGGCTCGACAAGGCCAAGCCGATCATTTCGGCCGAGCAGGAACGGCAGTTCACGGAAATTCGATCAAACCTTCTCCAGGAAACCGAGCACGTTTTCGGAGAGCTCGGCATTCTGGCGGAGCTTTCAGGGCGCACGATGAACGTTTTGCAGCGCAGCGTTTCTGTGCGCGGCGTGCGTGAGTTATCGAACGAGGAAGCCCGCCGTTTGGAAAATGAATGGAATGGTGTTTTCACCAAGCTCGGTGTCGTGCAAGGGCAGTTAAAGTCGCAACGCAAGGCGCTCGCGAGACAAAACGCTTTCGCATTTTACGCCGCCAAACTTTTTCGGCGCGCGGCGCTAAGTCATTAAGCGCCAAGTCCGTCGTTCGCTAGAAGTCCGGGTGTGAATTACTGGACCTGCGTAAATTTTCTCTTTTTTTACGCGATTCGTAGACGCATCATGGTCGTCGAAAGCGATTTAATTAAGTATGGCGAAGCTTACCAAGAGGGACATTGTCGTAGCGATTAGTAACCAAACCGGCATGGTCCAGCGCCAAGTTTTTGACGTCGTGCAGCGCACGCTCGATCACATTACAAACAGCCTCGCCAATAACGTAGCGGTCGAGCTGCGTAATTTCGGCGTGTTTCAGCCACGGCTGACGAAGCCGCGGGTCGGACGCAACCCGAATGAGCCGGGCAGCAGTTTTGTGATTCCCTCGCGCGCCACGGTAAAGTTCAAGGCCGGTAAGATCATGCGTCAGCGAGTGGAAAAACTTTCGCGCGAGTTGAAAGAAGCGGCGGAGAAAAAAGCGGCGGGCGAGACCCCGAGCAACAACCAGTAAGATCGACAACTACTTGGCCGGCCGGCCTTAGGTCGATTCCAGTTGGATCAAACTTTGGATCGCTTCTTCGAGCCGCTCGAAATTAATCGGCTTGGTTAGATGTTCCGAGAAACCAGCCGCGCGCGCCCGGCTGACATCGTTCTCCATTCCAAAACCACTCAAGGCAATTCCGCGCAAGCCTTTCTCGGCGCGCAATTCCTGCATCAGTTCGTAACCCGAGCGATCCGGCAGGCCGATGTCGCTAATCACCAGGTCGAAATTTTCCTCCCGCGCTTTTTCAACCGCTTGGCAGGAAGAATGAGCCAGCGTGATTTGGTAGCCACGTCTCTCCAGCATCATCTTCATTCCAATGCATGTGTCGTGATGGTCGTCCACCACAAGAAGATGCGGAGCGCGTGAGTCGGCGCGGCTTATTTGGCCATTCGTACGCTGCACGGAAGACTTTTCTTTGCCGTCGGCAAGCGGCGCAGGCACGGTTTGCAGTCGAACAATAAATGTCGATCCTTGATCTTTACCGGCGCTCTCTGCGCTGATGCGCCCGCCGTGCGCTGTGACCATTGCCTTCGAAATCGCGAGGCCAAGACCCAATCCGCCAAACCGCCTTGTAATTGAGCTTTGACCTTGTTCGAACGCGTTAAAGATTCGCTCGAGCTGCTCTGGATCAATCCCAATGCCCGTGTCGGTCGTGCGAGTCTCGATCTTGTCGGGCGAGGGATTGAGGGTTTCGATGATGACGCGCCCTTTTTCAGGCGTAAACTTGACGCTGTTTTTGATCAGGTTCCAAAAGACCTGTTGCAATCGCGCCGGATCACCATCGACGTATTCGCTTTTGGCCCGAAGCCGAAATTCAACGTCGAGATCCTTGGCGAGGATGTCTTCGCGACAAATCTCATAGGCGCGCTGCAAGATTTGATGCACGCTCACCGTCTCGAGAGTGAGCTTTAATTTTCCTTTCGAAATGCGCGTGACGTCGAGCAGATCGTCGATCAAACGAGCCTCCAGTTCGACATTGCGTCGAATCACTTCCAGAGCGCGCTTTGTATTAGCGGAATCGAGCGTGCTGGCTTCGAGTTCGCCCACCATCGCGATAACGGGCGAAAGAGGATTTCGCAATTCGTGCGAGAGCAGAGCAAGAAACTGGTCCTTGGCCGCATTGGCGCCGATCAATTCCTGACGGAGAATCATGTCGCGCGTTTTGTCTTCCACCAGATAAAGGACGCCCTGAATTCGTTGTTCGGCGCCTTGCAATCGCAACAGGTTCACATTTACGAAATGCTTGCGCCCGGCTGAGTCCTGGAATGGCTCCTCGATGAGCTGAAACGGCGTGCCGAAAGCGAGCACCTTTTCGATCGCATCGGGCGGCGCGATTTTCACTTCGTCGTAAGTGGCATCGTGCACATTTCGATTTTCCGGCAGCTGGCCGAAGCGCACGGCCATGCGCGCAAAGGCGTCGTTCGCTTGGAGAAAGCGGCGCGAAACCGGATCGATCAGCGCGATGCCGTTCGGCATGTTGGCGAGAATCTTCTCGTTAAAAACAACTTCGCGTTCGATCCTGCGTGCGGCTTCCGTTTGGCGGCGATAAAACCTTCCGGCAAGACCCGCCGCGATCGCTGTTCCGGCGATCAACCACCCGGCAAGGACCGTGGTTTTGCCGAGCAGGTCGTGCACCGGTTTGTAAGCGACTGCCTTGGGTTGTCCGACCACCGTCACCCAACCAGCGGGCTCGACGGTGGTAAACGAATAAAGACTTCCGTTCCGGTCGATGTGACCGTTTTTTCTGTTGTGAATTTCTTGCAAGACGCCACTGCCTTCCGGGGAAATCGGCCCGGCGTTGGGGGCAAAGTTGCTCTTAAAAAGCGCGGTGCCTTTTTGATCGATCACCTGGCAGCTCGCCTGATCGGCAAACTCAATCGAAGCAAGACGCTTTCCCATTCTTTCCACAAGGACTTGGACACCGAGAAAGCCGACTACGGTGCCGTCCTGTGTTCGGATCGCGCCGACAATGTCTGCGGCCGGGCGTTTATCGACCAGGCGCGCGTGCACAGGTGAAACGTAAATGTCCGGCGAACTAATCGCGCCTTCGCGCCAGGCGCTCGAGTCGAATTTTAGCATCACGTCGGGAGGAATCGCGGGGAGCGATGCGATCAATCTTCCGTCGCGTGCCGCGATGAACATGCCGTCGATGCGCGGATGAGAGTAGAATGTTTGGCTGAGCCATTGCCGCGTGGCGACTTCTGCCTGCGGAGAAGTTACGATCTTCGCGACGTAGGGCTGCGTTTGATAATATTCGATGATCCCGCCCGTCCGGCTAAAATCATCGCTCACAAGATGCGCGATCAATTGCACAAACGTTTGGCGATCGCCTAGGATTTTTGATTCCAGTGTGTTGGTGAGAATCGTGTAAGAAACCACCAGCATCAAAATCGACGGCACCCACCCGGCGAGCAGGATGGCGACGACGATATTGAACCGCTCAAAACGGTCCGGGTCCCGTTTTTTGAATCGAGATAAAAATCGCAGCGCGCTATGTCCGACACCGGCCATATCAAAACTTCGCTTTTCCCTGCGGCGCGGCAAGGCAATAAAATCGACAACTTGTCGCGGCTAATTAGTCCGTCGCAGCGCCAGATTTAGTTCGCGCGCCTGGGCATGGATCATCTTGACCTCGGCAATGCTGAAACCTTTCGACGGCGAGTTGTCGATCTTAGCGCGAAGATCATCGATTCCGGCTCGCAGCTTTTCGAAGAGCGGAGCATGCGCAACCGTAGGTGGAAGAGTCTTCATTTCCTCGGCGAAATAGTTCGTCAGCTCCGGTTGCAGCAGAACCTTTGAGCGTAGCGGAGTGTATTTAGCTTCGACAGCGCCAGCCGCGATTTCCAATCCGCGCAGCCAGCCGCCCAAACTTATGAGGTGCGCCATTTTCTGATCGCGCAACTCGATCATCGCGTTCTCGACGTCGCTCTGCGTCGCCGTCAATTCCTCGCGCACCGCCGTCCAATCTCCACGTTTGCCCAACTCGGTGAGGCTTGCGCTATGCCTAATCACACGATCGGCTACGCCGAGACTGCGCGCTTCTCTTAATAAGACGCGGCCCAGATCGTCCACCAGATTCTTTCTCTCGCACGCCACGATCAGAAATCCGTCGGCTACCAATCCCCCGAAAATAACTCCCTTCTGTTCGCGGCCGGAATGACTCGCCGGCGGGAAAGGCCGCTGCAATTGCTCAAAAGGAAGCGGCTTCAGCTCGTCGAGCTGGTGAAAAATATTCGCGATGGAAGGGGTGGTGTACCGATTCACACCTAGTTCCTCGTGCACGTGATCTTCTTCGCTCGTCTCCTGCGCCGAACCAGACTCCGTCGCGACAATTGCCACCACGAAGGTCGCTGCCACGAAAAACAACCTGCTCAAGCGCATGTCGATGTTGGTACGAGCGGCGTGCCAAAGCTGCTCGCAGCGAGAAGACGACGCGCCATTTCCCCCTCTGCCAATGGTCGTTTTCATAGGTAAAAGCGGCATTTTTGATTTGACGGGCGCGTCGGAAGCGGCATCATGACGCCTCTGTCGCGCGAATCGGCGGCACTTTCTACAAACGTTATGCAAGAAAGCGTTGGATATCTCATCTGGACCGCCTGTTATCTGTCGGTCTTGCTTGGCCTTTCTGCCTACGGCATCCACCGTTATTTCATCATTTACCTCTTCTTGAAGAATAGGAAGCGCGCGACGCAGCCGATGGCGCACTTTGATTCGCTGCCGAGGGTGACGATGCAGCTGCCGATTTTCAATGAGGTTTACGTGGTCGAGCGTCTGCTTAAGTCGGTGAGCGAGCTCGATTATCCGAAAAATTTGCTTCAAATCCAAGTGTTAGATGATTCCACCGACGATACGCGCGAAATCACCGCCTCTTGCACCGAAGAATTGCGCAGCCGCGGATTCGATGTCGAGTTGATTCATCGGGTAGATCGAGTTGGCTTCAAAGCGGGCGCTTTGGAGGCCGGCTTGGAATCTGCGACCGGCGATTTTATCTGCATTCTCGATGCCGATTTTGTTCCGCAGCCGGAGTTGCTCAGGCGAACCGTTCACTTTTTTACCGATCCAAAAGTGGGAATGATTCAGACCCGCTGGGGACATTTGAATCGACGCTATTCCATGCTCACCCGAGTGCAGGCCATGTTCCTGGACGGCCATCTCTTGCTCGAACAAACCGCCCGCAGTCGCAGCGGACGTTTCTTTAATTTTAACGGGACGGCTGGCCTTTGGCGTCGCTCCTGTATCGAGGAAGCGGGTGGCTGGCAACACGACACGCTTACGGAAGATCTCGATCTTAGCTATCGCGCCCAACTTGTCGGTTGGAAATTTATTTTTCTGCCCGACGTCGTGACTCCGGCTGAATTGCCGGTGGACATGAACGGCTTCAAATCGCAGCAACATCGCTGGACGAAAGGTTCGATCCAAACCTGCAAGAAGCTCCTGCCGACGATCTGGCGCAGCAAACTGCCGTTCCCAATCAAATTGGAAGCCACGGGGCATTTAACGTCGAACTTCGCATACCTCTTGCTTGCTTGTTTATGCGTGCTCCTTCATCCCTCGATCGGTGGGCCGCAATCAGGCTGGCTCCGCACCTTGTTGATTGATGTCCCGATCTTCATGACAGCGTCCGTCTCCGTCGCAGTCTTTTACATTTGCGCGCAACGCGAGTTGCATCCGCGCAGCTGGATGAAGGAGATTCTTTTGCTGCCCTGCCTGCTCGCGCTGGGCGTTGGACTCTCTCTGAACAACGCGCGCGCCGTTCTCGAAGCGGTCTTCAATCACAAATCCGATTTTGCGCGCACCCCCAAGTAC
>CATPCN010000513.1 GCA_955652855.1 uncultured Chthoniobacterales bacterium
CTATTCCCGCCCTTGAGACAAGATACTTCGGGCAGCCCAGTTGTGGATGATCGGACGGATGATTGCGCCTTCGGCGCGATGATGTCGCTGGCCTTACGGCCGGCCTTCAGAAAACTACGTTTTCAGATGATTGCTGACAATGTTGCAACTGGATTGTTACAACTTCTTGAGAGCGGCGCACGCCTTGCTGTACGAGTGCGCGCCCGAGCAAAGGAGTTAGCGGCTTACCCAGACTCTTTCATGACGATCGATTCCCAGGCTGCCTATTTTGGCAAGATTGCCGGAGCCGCTGAGAAAGCTTACCAGGGACGAATCTACGCGTTGGACAGCCTCGAAGCAGCTTTCGGTAAAGGCTTGCGGTCAACCTCGTCGGACTACAAGCTTATTGACCTCAGCTTGCACGAAGGCTTTAAAGGTGGCCACCTCAAAAGCAAACACTTCGCACAATCCATGGAAGACTTCAAGAAACGCTGGCTGGAAGGAGAAGCAGACGGAGACCAGCCTATACTATCTTCCTTTGTCGGCGACGAAGACCTCCTGCACGAGGTTGTCAGCCGCGCAATCCATCTGGGTAGGGAACGGATCGAACGCGCGACAGAAGGAGAAACAATTTACATACCCATTAAGGAGCTCAGGGATATCGGCTTCACTAAGGAACGCGGCAAGCCGCCGCGCATGGCTAAGGCCGGTCACCTTATCGTCTTCAAAGATCTAACGCACCCTGATGGCTTCCGCATCCATAGCGCGGAACTATTTCTGCCAAGAAAAACAGTAATATGAAAATCTCCATTTATGATCCGGTCATCCGCCAGAATGTCGAAATCTCCGACTTGGAGCAGTTCGTCGCGCTGTGCTTTTACGGAGAGATAAAACTCGACTTTCCAGCCAGCAGCCTTCGCGCGTCGGCCAAACTGTCGGTGGATGACTTTTTGAAAAGGCAGCCTCTTGAGGATGTCCGCCAAGTTCAAATCGAGTTGCGTGACTTACTCAACCAAAACCTCTCTGAAGCTGACCTTGAAGCCGTTCTTCGAGACATGGCCATGTACTGGAACTTTAGTCCCTATGGCCCCTGGCTGACATCGGTCTTGTCGCAGATTGACTCCTTCCTTGGAAAGAGCGGTCGCTCAACAAGTGCTTCCACCAATCCATCAAATCCTCAGCCAACTCCTCCCAGACCGTACACCTCAACTACTTCAGCAGCTTCTTTCACGAAACGAGCCGCTCCAACCAATCTGCCCAAGGGAGAACCGGACAACGCAAACTCGTCAGCGAAACTTTTGGGCGCTGTGCTGGTATCGTTGGTTCTAGCCGCCCTACTGCTGCCGTTTCTAACGAAGCGAGAACCCGCTGCACAGGCGATCCAACCACGTTCAGAACCCTCCTACGTGTCGCCCCCTCAATCAGAACCGCAAACAACTTCGCGCTCCGAACCGGAACCTCCGCCCATAGCGCCCGCCGCTCCTATAGAAGCCACGGAGCGTAAACTCAACAACGGCGACTCAGCTTGGGATTTACGGCTCCTCGGCGTCGATGCCGGTCTTATTGACACACCGGTCCATGTTTCCAGCGATCAACTGATTCTATTCTTCGCGTCAGAGCCATTTTCGATTTCTTGGGCAGCACATGAACAGACTGCATTGTGTGACAAGGCTTCCACGCCAGCATGTGCCATACAGCTTTGTGCCCAAGGGATCGCAGCCATACCGATACGGGCAAGTTGTCGTTATGCGGCGTCAGCGATGGCGCACTACCCGAGTCTATCGTCGGACATCACGGTGAAAGTTAGTAGTCCCTTGCCTCAAACTATCAAAGCGGAATACTGGAACCAGTGAAGTGTTGGACTTTACCCACAAGTCGAGATGTTGGACGCGAGTACGGATAAACACGATCACGCGATCCAAGTCATATTACACGCTATAAGAAAGCTTCTGAAACCCGCCACTCAAAGCCGCCGGATCGGTCTTAAGACCTTAAAGACAACTAATCTTTGAGGTCACAACTTGTGACCTCAATCCACACCCATGATTTTCACGACCTTCACCCACAAGATCACTAGCCTCTACGTCGCTTACGCGCCGGAGTTTGAGGTGGCCGCCTATGGCGGCTGCCGAGACGAGGCGCTCAACAACCTCAGCGATGAACTTCGTCGCCAGCATGAAGAGAGGAGCCAACTGGCTCCGAAAGGATCTAGCAATGCCGACCGCTGATCGTCCCTACCGCTGCGGAATCTGTCGCCGCAAGTTCGCCTCGTTTGACAGCCTCAAGCGCCACAGCCAGGAGCACGCTTCTCCTCGGCAGTGCCGCAACTGCGGCAAGCAACTCCGAGAGAACGAATATCACCAATGCTGAAGGATACTGAGTCCAGAAGCTCTACTCAATCCCCTGGAGCTTCCAGCCATCATCAAACCGCTGAAACGTCGCACGGGCCGTAAGACTGCCGCTCTTGGCTGCGCTTATGGTGCCTGTTGTCTCAATTTGGTCCAACAGATTTTGGTACTGAGCGTATTGTCCGTTCGGTTGAAATACCAAGCGCACGACAGCGACGGCCATCGTGTCGCTGGTCTGGGATACGCCAGTGACCGCACCGGCCGACAACTGGCCCGCTGCAAAGGCCATCCTGTTATACCCCCCGTGGGCGATAAACCCTTGACCGTTGCGGCCCACATTGCATGGAATCATGCTGTCCATACCGGGGTACTTGCAGTCAAGGAGACCGGCAGCATCCAGTTGTCGTAAGACCCCATTGTACTGAGATCCACCTTGTGGAATTTCACCTTGCAACGGCTTGACAACGCGGTTTCCAATCAATTTGGCCGCCGTTTCTCGATCCAGTTGTTTTTTTGAACAGCCGCTCATGAGCAGGACGAGTGCGCAGACAGTTGGCGCAAATGCGAAGCTGACTTTCATTACTCCAATCTCCTCTTGGTCAATGTCCGGTTAAACAGGCCGGGGGCCGGTAGACCCCCAACGGCACATTAGCGAACTATAACATGTTGTGCTATGCAAATGCTGTCTCTGCAAATGCTGTAGACCTAAAAGCGGCCGCGCCCGACACTTTGTTAGTGAGAGAGATCGCCTCGAAAGATATTCAAGCGGCTTTGGGAAACCGGATTCGCCAACTCCGAAAAGCGCAGGGCTATTCGCA
>CATPCN010000514.1 GCA_955652855.1 uncultured Chthoniobacterales bacterium
ATCTTGGAGCGTTCGGCTTCCAACTCCTCCAGAGAATCCAGCATGGCGTGACCTCCTTCTCTGAGTGTATATAAACACTCAGATATACGCCATAAAAAAGAAATCGAAGCGATCTGCCACTTCGATGTCGCACACCCGTCCGCCTGTAGGTATCGCATGGCGCGAAAACATCTGTTCAAATGGAACAGCGCTTGTCAATAGCCCCAGAAAAAGTGACACTGCGCTCTGTCTCGCCTTCCCTCGCTGCATGGCCAGTGAGCTGATGGTATTGAAAGTGGCCTGTTGGTCGAACAAGTAGATTCCAGTGTCCTCGTGGATAAGGACGAGCCAAACCAATTCGTATAGATTCTGCCGTCCAGCAAATGCCAACCTGACGGCGCGATATAGTTCGATCACCATTGACGTCTCAAGCTCACGAACTTTCTCCTGCAAGAACTCGTCTAGCCAAGCATAGCCAGTCTCATACACGTGTTGTGTCAGCTCCGATAACGACTCCACGTGTGCGGAAAAGCGAACCGGGACAATAATATCTGCTTTCCTGTATTTTCCATCGCCTCGGATTTTGCAATGCGCTAGGACAGGCCGTGGGTGTCGGTCGGTTCCGGGTAAAGCGGCGATAAGAACACCCACGGTATCATCTCTCAAGAGGTCACGATAGTCCACTACCAATTCGTAAGGGACCCCTTCCAGCGCAAAGCCGTATGGTGGCCGTCGGATCATCTTCGTCTCACTCGCCTCGATCAAGGTGAGAGCGGAGTCTCTCAATTCATCAGCGATGTGTCGCTCGATTGCCTCAACGCATTCAGCGGCCTCAGGAGCAAGGGTTTCCCCGTACAGAGTGTCAAGGTCATGCACGAGCCGTGCGGTCACAGGACGGATATCCATGAGAATTCGGGCGTTTAGTGAATAACTGACCACCATTACACCACGTCCAAGGACAGAGCCGCACGAGTATGGCTAGGATTGGTGGACAATTTAGGCGCCCTCGGTATATGTCGTCACGAAGCCGCCGAAGTTCCCACACGGTAGCTGACCGGAAGGTTCAGGCCGATGATATTCAGTACAAGTTCCTCCTCGTGCGCCGTGGCTCGCAAACGACGTTTCTGCCAAAGAACCCGTTGTGGGACATTATCGGTAGTTGTTTCGGCGAGGATCTCGGGACCCTGGGGGTCTGGGTCCAGATACCGATTCGGAGAGCTCGCCGCGACCCCTGATAGCGGCCCGGAATACAACTTCCTCCGAGCAGACTTCTCATCCGGGTCGGCATGCTCGAATGGCGACAAGCATACCTCGCAACGCGACGCGATGGAAAAGGGGCACGGTGCCAGGACACTAACCTAAAACAGACCCCGGATTACTTTGAGCTGGTGGGCTGCATTTGGGTGATGGCACCGTAACCGAGAGAACGCCAGAAGTTCATCCCTTCCCTGAAGTTGAACGAGTAGCTGAGCGAGAGTGCCGGAGTCGCCGATGCGAAGTGTCTGTGAGCGACCTTGTCCTCGTAGAAGATGAAATCGACTTTCGGAGTCAGCGTCAGCTTTCCGTAGATCGGAATGTTGAAAGAGGGGGTGAACTTATCCAGATAACGTGTCTGCACCGAAGTATCATTTCTCGAATTGAAGTAAAGATCGCCTTTATTGGTGACGGTGAAGTACCAACTCTGGTCGGCTCCATTCGCGTCCCTTCGGCTCCAGAGAGGGAACTTGATGTTGAAGTTGAGATAGGCGCCGCCGGTAAGATAGTCGGTTACTGACGTCTTCACTGGGAGATTGGAGGTCAGGTCTCCATCGGCAGCAATCGGACCGGGCATTGTTCCCCCCAAACACAAAAACTGGATTCCGGCTTGGGGTGTGCAGCTTACTATTCCCGCTGTGGTCGTGAAGGCGTAGGCCGTGAGTACATGCTGAGAGTTGATCTGTTCCAGGCCGCTCTCGACGTAGATGTCGCCAAACTCGGCGCGCAGGCCCAGTCGCCCGTAGAGCGTGCTGATTTGAGGTGGATTCAGCAGCAGGTTTGAACCGACATTAAGCTTAATTGCGGTAGGACTTGGATCCGTCAACTGCCCCTCAAACCGGCCCGAGTATTGGAATGACAGCCAGGATGGCCGGTTATGGCGGAACCGGATCGTGCCGCCGCCCTCCATGCCCCACATGTTGTTAGTGATGGTCGCAAATTGTGCGGTGCCGGTATTCGTTTTCGTAAATGCGGAGTCGTTCAGCACATAGAACGTGCCAGGGCCAAAGTCGTAAATCCCCCGCAATTTGTGGTCCGATCCAAGGCTATTGCTGCCGGACGTGGTCACACCAGGGGCCGAGATGCCCGCAAATTTGGCCGATGCCTTAGACACATGCTCGATATAGGTGCCGCCATAGGTGAAATCCAGGCTTTCGAGATTAAGAGAATAGAACGGGCGCTGCTGCACTTTTCCACTAACGCCCGTGGCAGGAACGGGAATCGGCAGGAAGCGTCTTTGGGCAGTGATGTAGTGAGTAGCCGCATAGAAACCCGGAGTTCTGTCGAACGGTACTTGGGAGGAGGCATCGAAATAGTGGATGTTCAGATTGTCCTCGTCACAGGTGACGTCGCCGTAAGACGGCGTCCGTTTGATCTGCTTACATATCAGTCTTGAGAGCGCCTGGAGTTGGGAGAAGTCCTCGATGCGGGTGGCGGGTGGCACATCAGGAGTCGCCAGGTCTGGGAAGCCCGTGTCTCCGAGCGCGAGGAATTCGGTTGCGGCCACCGTGTACAGTTTGGCGTCGTCGAGCTTGGCTCCATTGATGTAGTAGGAATCGGTGTCCTTGGGATCATTCCAGATTCCGATCGAAAGAAGGCTTCGGCCCATTTCGATTTCGGTCGACAAGAGGTCATGATCCAGTTCGTCGAATTTCTTGGATTGCTTCATGAGCTTCTTCAGCGTGGCACCAGTTACGTGCAGCGGGATGACGAAATCCCCCTTCCAGAAAACCCGGTTAATCTGGTTTTGCAGCTCGCCACGTGGAAGGCTCTGCTGGCTTTGATGGTCGCCGTCAAAGAGATCGCGCCTTTGGAGGAATGCGATGTCCGTGTGGAGCGTGCGCTGCCTCGCCAAGAGTGCGAGATCGCGCAGAGCGTCCGAGGGATCGGGTGCCACCGCTAGCGGCGGAGGTGGAGGCGGCGGAACGTTCTGGGCTTTCAGGGATAAAAGAGCAGTTTCGCTCGCTGTTCTGAGCGTCAGGCTGGGTACGCCTGGACAAACAGGGAGACTTTGCCTTTCCGGGGCGGCGGCTTTAACGCTATTGTGTAACTCCCACTTCGTCTCGGTCTTCACAATCGTTGCCCGCGAAACTTGAGGCGTAAACGTCGGCTCCGGATGGGCCACCGTAGGATCCGTGTCCAGGCTGAACGGCTCGGGCGGAGTGAGCACGAACATCGACGCGGGCCGACGGTGTAGGGTCGACTGCGCCGCCGACGGCTGGTCTGTGAGATCGCGTTCTCCCGTGTTGTGAATCTGGTCAGCTTGGGAGATTACCACGTCGAACGTATCGCTCATCTGTGCGACGAGTTGGGCGGCTTTCGCGTACGACATTTGCGCCATCAGAACCTTGGGTACTGGCCGGCACCGGTCATCGGCGGCGCATTGCTCCAGCGCTTGCTTCAAGGAGTAATCGGGAGGGGCCACCTTGGTGACAGTGTCGCGGCCGTGATCGTCGTTTAGCCAGCCGCTGTTCAGCAAGCCTACGTTGGTCAGCAGATCGGCATCGACGATGCCGAATACGGCGATCTTCCCACCGACAATCGTGTAGGGAGCGGGCCCGTTGGATGCACCATTTAGATCGCCGTAACTCAGAAAGGGCATCTGAACCGAGAACGGGGAGCAGGTGGTCTTGTCTCTTTTTGACCCAACGTTTGAACCAAGAAGCTTGGCGCAAAACGCATGGTTCAATCCTGGTTCCAGATGGCTCGTGGCATCGCTGAAGAGGTAAATGGTGTCGGCAGTCGGATGGGACGGGTCGTTCGTGACACCGCTCGGATAGAGCGACTGGCACGTAGAGACGAGGTGCGGCGCGGGCGCTGTGCACGCCGTTTCTGCTGGAATCATACCTTGGCAACGCCCGCCGGAGCCAAAGACGCTTCTGGGATCGCCCGATGTGGTTGGGCCGGCTTCAACACATATTTCCGGCTCAGTCAACAGCGGACTATACACCACATCCTGGCGGGTGAGCGAGCGGAACTCCGAAGGCGCAACGGGACTGCCGCCAAGCTGCGGCACGTGCGTCACGCTACGCGCGTTCTTCACCAGAAACTGGCGCTTGTAGGGCAGAACCATGGTTGGCAAGTCGATCGAAATGCTACCCCAATCGGTAAGATAGGCCGTGGGCGGCTGAACGCGCTCTGGCGTTCGCGGAAAGACATTGGACGGCTGTGGCGCCCGTGTCGTGACGATGATGAGATTGGCGGCGAGCATGTGCACGTTCCGCTTCGCCAGCATGCGTGCCACGTCTCGAAGCCACTCCGGCCCCGAATAGAAGTCGTGCTTGCCGGGAACGATGGCATTGTATTTGGCGTCGGCGATGAACTGTGCCACGTTGTCGAAGTCGATCCTAGTAAGCCCCAAGCCTGCCTGCTTTTCATACGCCGGGTATGATCGATCGAAAGACTTCCACACGGGCGGGTTGACCAAGTGATCGTAGAAGAAACGGTCTTTGGGAACGCGCACCGTCGAGGGATAACATGTTCCGTCGACCCGTCGTGAGGGATAGAAGTCTCCCGGCACCGCTTGGAAGGTGCGGGCAAATAGATCCGGCGCAAAATTATCGCCCATACCCAGCCGCAGCACTGGGCCATCCTTCTCGTGGGCCATTTCCGCCTCGCCAAAAAGCCGGATGTACTCAGCCGCCGCGGTATTTGGCGCCCCACCAGGGATTTGGTTTATAACCTGCACCTCGGGCGTTCGTGCGTAGCCGATCAAACGGACCGGTGTAGAGAACTGTGTACTTCCGCGGTCTCTCCTGCGCGAAAATGGATGCCGCACAGGCGGCCAGAAGCAACGAAATAGCGATTCGCATAGGTTCAGTCTTATAAGTGTACATCCGGCTGCGTCAGGAGTTTGTATTTTTGGCCGCCATCCTGGATGCCTGCAGCCGGCGGGTGATCGGCTGGGAGTTGCAGCCGGAGCTGAAGGCGGGTTTGTGTCTGAGTGCTCTGGAGCAAGCCTTGCGCCGGCGC
>CATPCN010000515.1 GCA_955652855.1 uncultured Chthoniobacterales bacterium
AATGTATTCCTGATGCGGATGTTTTCGTCCGCCCTGCGGCGGAACGTTGCAGGTGCTGCCTTCGAGAATTTTGAGGAGCGCTTGCTGCACGCCTTCGCCCGAAACGTCGCGCGTGATGCTCACGTTGTCCGTTTTGCGGCCGATCTTGTCGATCTCGTCGATGTAAACAATCCCGATTTCGGCGCGCTTCACGTCGTAGTCGGCGTTTTGCAGCAGTCGTAAAATGATGTTTTCGACGTCTTCGCCCACGTAACCGGCTTCGGTCAACGTCGTCGCGTCCGCGATGCAAAACGGAACATCGAGGATTTTCGCGAGCGTCTTGGCGAGCAGCGTTTTTCCAGACCCAGTCGGACCGATCAGCAAGATGTTGCTCTTCTCGATTTCGACGTCGGCAAATGGATCTGGTTGAAAAGGGGCCGAGGGATCAGCCGGCGCTGAAGAAGTCGTTTGCAGGACGCGCTTGAAATGATTGTGCACCGCGACCGAAAGCGTTTTCTTGGCGATGTCCTGGCCAACCACGTATGCGTCGAGCGAGCGCCGGATGTCAGCCGGTTTCGGCACGCGAATATTGGACGATTGCCGCCGCGCGTCCTCGTTCAGCTCTTTATCGAGAATGCTTTTGCAGACGTTGATGCAGCTGTCGCAAATGTAAACGCCGGGGCCGGCGATCAGTTTGCGGACCTCGGCGTGGCTCTTGCCGCAAAACGAGCACATTGTGAGGTTGGAGGCGCGCGCCATATTTCCCCGGTTTTAGAGCAGCTTTTATTCCTGAACTTTGCGCGGTAAAGCCGCCTCCGCGACCGCCGCCGCGCGGTCTCCCGCGGGCGATGTTGCGCCGTCCAAGAGCTTCACTTCCTTGCGAGATTTAATCACTTCGTCAACCAGCCCGTAGCCCTTCGCTTCCGCGGCCGACATATAATAATCGCGGTCCGAATCGAGCCGCACCTTATCCTCCGGCTGGCCCGTGTGCTGCGAAATGATTTTGATCACCCGCTTCTTAAGCTTGAACATGTATTCCACTGTGCGTTCGACGTCGCTGGCCTGGCCCTGCGCGCCGCCCGAAACCTGGTGGATCATGATGTCGGAGTTCGGCAGCGCGAGCCGCTTGCCTTTTGTTCCGGCGCAAAGCAGCACCGCGCCCATGCTCGCCGCCATGCCAAGGCAATACGTCGTCACGTCGCATGTCAGAAATTGCATCGTGTCGTAAATCGCCAGCCCGGCCGTAACCACGCCACCCGGCGAGTTGATGTAAAGGCTAATGTCCTTCTTGCCGTCCTCCATTTGCAGAAAAAGGAGCTGCGCAATGACAAGGTTCGCAACGTGATCGTCGATCGCGCCGATGAACACGATGCGATCTTTCAGCAAACGCGAATAGATGTCATAACTGCGTTCGCCGCGTCCGGTCTGCTCGACAACCATCGGAATGAGGATCGATTGCGAGAGATTTTTGTTCGTGGTCGTCATGTTTTTTGTTCGGAAGGAGCGCTCGCCGGAGGAGTTTGTGAAGACGATTGGACGCTAACATTCGCTTTCAGGAAATCAAGAGTCTTGCCCAAGACGATCTCCTCGGCGAGACCGTCAATCTGGTTATGTTCCTCGAGTTCTTTGCGCATTTTTTCGACCGAAACATTGTACTGCGCAGCCTGCGCGCGAATGCGTTCGTCCAGTTCCTCGCGGGTCATCTCGATCTTTTCGCGCTCCGCGATGCGATGAAGAATAAAATTCGTTTTCAAACGATGGCCCGCGAGTGAGCCCGCGCCTTCGATCAGTTCCTTCTCTTTGCTTTTCAGAATGTCATCCGGCACGCCGCGCTCACGGTTCCGGTGCACCAGCTCATTGAGCGCGCGCCGCGTTTCGTTTTTCAAAAGGCTCGGCGGCAGATCGAAACTGATGCGCTCGTGCAGAAACTTCACGATCTGCGATTCCTTCGCGCGCTCCACTTCATGCTCTTTTTCGTGCTCAAGCTGGTGACCAATTGTGTGGCGCAAATCGGCCAGCGACTTCTCCGGCATCAACTTTGCCGCGAACGCATCGTCCAAAGGCGGCAGGATCTTTTCTTTGATCTCGTTCAGCGTCACGGCGTAGTCCGCTTTTTTTCCGGCGAGCGGAGCAACTGGGAAATCGTCCGGAAACTTCACCGGCGCGCTGCGCGTTTCACCCGGCTTCATGCCCACGATCTGCTCGCAAAACTCCGGCAGGAAATTCCCCGGCGAGACATGCAGCCAGAATCTTTTTCCACCGTGCAGATTCTTGCTCGCGTCGGGAGCAACTTCCGCAATCGGTTTGCCTTCGATCGCGCCGTCAAAATCAATCACCGCGAAATCCTGCATCGCCAGTTCGCGGCCGGTTACATCGACAAAGTCCGCCGATTGATCGCGTAAACGTTCGAGAGCTTCATCAATTTCGGCTGTGCTCACATCCGTCGCCGGCAATTCCACGGGAATGCTCTTGTAATCCGGCAGCTCAAATTCCGGCGCGGTCACGACTGTGGCGCGGAACCGCATCGATTTGTCCTCGCCAAACTGGACGTCTTCAAGATTCGTCAGCGAAACGACGCGCAGATTCTTGGCCGCGATCGCGTCGTGATAACTTTTTGAGACGAGCTTTCTCGTCAGCTCGTCCTGAATTTCTTTGCGAAATTTCGCTTCGATCACGCGCCGCGGCGCTTTACC
>CATPCN010000516.1 GCA_955652855.1 uncultured Chthoniobacterales bacterium
AGACGGCGAGGGACCTCGCAGTCGAAGTTTAGAATACACAAGCTAATTAGTGTGATCCATCACCCTGTGGGAGATTCCTCGCTCCGCTCGGAATGACACCGCGCGGATTGTTTTATTTTGGAACAATCGTCACAAAGTCGCGCACAGTTTTCAGTTCGGGAATGGAAAACGCGTCGCCCTCTTTTCGCTTAAACCAAAACGCGCTCGATGATCCGCCGTCGAGATTCATCGCGCGCCAGATCATAAAGTCACCCGCAAGCGGCAAGGTGAGAATCTGCGAAAGTTCCGCGAGCGAAACCTCGGAGCAAAATCCGAGCGCGGCGCGCTCGGATTTTGTGACCGCGGCGAAAGTGCGCCGCGCAGATCGGGTCGCCTCGAGACCTGGAACGCTCACGCCAAGATCGACAAGAAACGGGCCGCACTCCACCGCCGCATTCAGTTTCGACCGGCGCGAAAATTCTCCGATGCGCGCAATTTGGATTCCGCGCGCTCCCGCCGAGAGGACACCGGTGAGCAGGCGCGATCGTTGTAACGGCACAATCGTTTTTCCATCGACAATCAGCAGCCCGAGCGGCGCGGTGCTGGGTTCGAAATAACCGCCGTTCGTTCCGGCGAGACAATGTTCGCGTTGCATGAGCTCTGCTAAGTCGCCGCGCGGTTCGCTCGGTTGATCGAGCACGCGCAACGTCGCCAACTTAGACGAAAAAATGGCAAGCTCGACGGTGGCGCGGTCGCCCGTTTCGGAGTTCTCGAGAAGAACATGTCGATGTTGTAGCCCGAAATCCGAAGCTTCGGTCTGCGCAGAAATGATCGTCCAGCTGGCCTGGGCCGCAGCCGCGACGAGGAAAAATATAATCGCCGCGCTAAATTTTAGCACTGTACTTGTCGATCAAAGCTTGAAAGCGCGGATCGCTCCGCATCGGATCCCAAACCGGATCGATCTTGAGCAGCGGAACCGTGATACCGGCGGGCGTCGAGAGCGAATGTTCGAGCAGTTTCAATGCGGCATCGTTCTCGCCCGTCCACGCGTAAATTTGCGCAAGATCAAGGGTCCGCGCCGGCCCCTCTAAGGCGTCCTTCGTTTCCGGCAGCAACTCCAGCGCCCGTTTTCCTTCGCGAATCGCTTCCTCTGTCCGCCCCAGGCCGCAAAGAACCTGGCCAAGTCGCGAGTGCCGCGGAGCATTGTTAGGGTTATCGCGCACCGCTTTTTCCAGCTCCGGCAAAGCGCGCGCAAACGCCGCACGCGCTTTATTTTTGTCATTGAGAAAATGATTAAGTATTCCTTCGACAAAAGCTCTCGGCACCGGCGCACTGTCGTCGCCAAGGTGAAAAAACAGGACCGGCGTTTTCTGAAGATACGCGAGGGCTTCAGCGAATTTTCGTTCGTAGATGAAGGTGCTGATGTGGCCCCACGAGATCATTCCTTCGGGATCAACTCCCGGCGGCACTGTCGCCAGCATCTTTTTGGACAGACTCAAGTCGCCTTTCCAGGACATGGCCAGCACCGCTCGGAGCGCGCGAAGGCCGAGCGATGTGGGGGCCAACTCAATCCCCCGGTCAAATGTCTTCTCCGCCGCCTCGTAATTTTTTGTGGCCTGATAATTGAGGCCGAGATTCTGCAACACCCAAGCGTTCTTCGGATCAAGCGAGGCCGCTTTCTCGAAATTCCTGGTTGATTGCTCCCACTTACCCTGCCGCCGTTCGATTGCCGCGATCGCCAGATAAACCTCGGCACTGTTCGGCAGGCCCTCTTTGGCGATGGCGAACTCGGCCAGCGCGCGTTCGTAATCGAGATCGCCGTAGTAGTAAGAGTAACCGAGGGTGAGATGCCCCTCCGCCAAATCCGGCTGCAACTTCAAGGCGCGCTCGGTCAGGCTGCGCGCCTTTTCCAAACGAACAGTCGTGGGATCAAAAGAATGATAAATCCAGGCTTCCAATAACCCGAAATTCGCGCAGGCCAGCGCGAAATTGAGGTCCAATTGCAGGGCCCGATCGTAGAGCTGCTCCGCTTGTTTCAACTTCTCCAAATCGTCCAGCCCATCGAAAAAAAGTTTATGCGCCTGGAGAAAGGCTAAATAGGCTTCGCCGTTCTCCGTTGGTTTGCGCGCCATTTGCGCTTTTTCTGTCGGAGAAAGTTTTGCCTGGAGCGCGACTGCGATTTTCTTGGCCAAGTCGGTTTGAATTTTGAAAACGTCAGTCAAATCGCCGTCGTAATCTTCCGCCCAAACGTGTTGATCGGTCGTCGCGTCGATTAATTGGACGTTCACCCGCACCTTGTTGCCCGCGCGGCGTACGCTGCCTTCGAGAATGGACGAAACGCCGAGCGCCTTCCCGATTTCGCGGACGTTTTGCGTTTTGCCGCGATAGGACATGACGGAAGTGCGCGAGATGACCTTGAGGTCGCCGATCTTGGAGAGATTGGTCAGGATATCGTCCTGAATGCCATCCGCGAAATAGGCGTTCTCTCGATCGGCGCTCAGATTTTCAAACGGCAACACCGCGATCGACTTGTCGATCTTGCGGGCGGACGCGCGCGGGAGAACAAAAAATCCGGCGGCGACTGACATCGCGAGTCCAGCGGCGGCGAGCAGAATCAGATTGCGCCGGCGGTGCGACTTCGGCATCGCTTGCGGCACGACCCGCGAAGTGCGCTCGATCCCGCTCGGCGTAACATCGAAAATCCAGGCGAAGATCAACGCGATCGGGAAGCCGGCGAGGATGAGCACGACGAGCAATCGAAAAGTCCAGTTAGGCAATTCCCACGCCGGAAAAACGGCGGAGCCTATCTGGATGATGAACCCGGCGGCGATGACGTACGCCGCCGCCACGCGATAAACTTTTCGCCGCTTCACTTCCTCGAAGAACCCGCTCATATCAGAATTTGAACACGTCAGGCGCGTCCAATGCCAGCAGTTACCCACACAACTGCAAGATCGACATGTTTACTATTTCACGCCAGTCGCGAACACGGTTTGAAAGTGTGGGCTCTGCTTTTCGCGCGAGACGACGCTCACTTCGATCTGTCTAAATCCCGCCTCGTCCAGGAATTCGTGCAATTGCGCTTCGCTGAATCCGAGCCAGTGATCGGCGTACAATTCGCGCGCTCGTTCGAAGCGATGACTGAGAAGATCGAGAATGACGAGCCGGCCACCACGCTTCAGGATCATGTGGGCCGCGGAGATCGCGCGCTCGGGATGAAGTGCGTGATGCAATGCCTGACTTAAAATTGCAAGATCTACACTATTTTTCGCGATCGGCGGAGCTTCGATGTCGCCGAGTCGGTATTCGAGGTTCTTGAAACCGTGTTTCTTCGCCAGCTTTGATCCGAACTCAATCATCCTTGGCGAATTGTCGATCGCGATGACTTTGCGCGCGGTTTTCGCGAGCAATTGCGAAAGCGTGCCT
>CATPCN010000517.1 GCA_955652855.1 uncultured Chthoniobacterales bacterium
ACGGTGAAATCGGCGACGACACAATCGCGATCTGATTTGCCGGCGTCGCCATCGAGCCCGCTCGGAAGATCGACAGCAAACACGAACGCATTCTGCTCGCGTCGCAGTTTATTGATTTCCCGGCAAGCGGCGCGCACCGGCTCGCGCAACGGCGGCTTCGCGCCGAGACCGAGCAGACCATCAAGAACAATCGTGGCGCCGTGGTGCGAACTCGAAGCGCGAGGTTTCGCCATCGCGCTGCGCAAATTGAAAAGCTTGGTGCGCGTCAGCTCGCTGCAATCAGTCTCGCGAAAAATCGGCCGCGTTTCGATTGTCCAACCGACACGGTGCAGCTCCGTCGCCGCGACGAGCGCATCGCCTCCATTGTGACCTTTGCCTACGAAAGCAATGCATCGACCGGGGCTTGGAAAAAATCTTGAGACAGTGCGCGCGACCCCGGCGCCAGCTTCGTCCATGAGCGCTTCGACATTTGTGCCTGCGGCAAACGCGCTCTTCTCCACAGCCCTCATTTCCACCGAGCTCAAAACCGGCGAATCCAATCAGCCCTCCGTATCTGACGATTTTGTTTTCGTGCCGTGGCTTTCATCGTTGCTCGGGCTTTTCTTCTTTTTCTTTGTCGATCTTTTCGAAGATCGCTTGTGGCGGGACAAATCCGGGTCGTGAACTCTGGTTTGATCGATGAAAGGCTGCAAAGGAACGGAAGCAGCGGAATCAGCGGAAGCCACGCGCGTGGAACCAGGCGCGTTAGCTCCTATGAACGAACGGCCACGCACCCCGCTTGCGATTTCTTCGGCAAGTTTTTGGCGATAATTCGCGCTCTGCGCGTACTGCGCTTCGCTCGGGTTTGTCAGGAATCCACATTCTACGAGCACGGCCGGAATCCTCGTTTTGCGAAGCACGAAATAGCCGCGGCGGCGGACTCCACGGTTGGATGAGGGCGCGCCGCCGGCAACGTTGACGTGAATGGCGGAGGCCAGCGGCAAACTTTCGCGGCTGTAAAAATAGGTTTCGATGCCGTTCGCGCCGGAGCGGGTGGCGGAGTTGAAATGGACGCAGACGAAGATCCCGGTACGATACGAATTTGCGATTGCCACCCGCGTCGGCAACGGCACAAAGACATCGCTGTCCCGTGTCATGACAACGCGATAACCACTGGCATTGAGGACCGCCTTAAGTCGCTGGGCAACATCGAGGTTCATTGTTTTCTCGGCGACGCGCTGACCGGGAATACCGCCGCGATCGAACCCGCCGTGACCGGCATCGATGACAACAACGGTAGATGGCCGGCTAGTTTGCTCCGCAGGCGCGGCAGGCGTTGGAGTTGGATTGGCGCTGCGACGAGAGCGGGCCGGTGCAGCTTCATTGCGTTTCTGTCGCGCGGGGAGATCGCCGGGACTGGGCAGAGCGCACGCCAGACTTGCCATCGACAACCAACCGATGATGAAACTGAGATGGCGAAAACGTTGCAACATCCTAGTCTTCCTTCGGCATTTCCGAAGGCCGTCCCGAAAGCTTCGGAACAGAACTGCGCGCCGATTGCGCAAGCGGCATTTGCGCGATACCGCCGTGGATTGCGACCGAGCCGTCCGCAAGGAGCCGCAAACGCGGCGGCGTTTTTGCTTCCATGAAAGTCGATTGACTGAGCCGCTCGCCGTTCAAACCGATGTGCGCGTAAGCCCAGGTCCGTGGCGCGGCGCAATGCAAGATGTGTAATTGATTGGCGCGATCCAGTTCGGCCTGTGGCTGATCGAAAGCGATGATGCGGCCTAACGAGTAGGTCGCGTAAACCACGCCGTTATTTTTGTTCTCCACTCGAACATAAAGCGACGTGTGATCGGGAAAACGATTCGAGAGCAGCGAGTAAGTGCGCACATCGCCCGCGCCCGGCATGCCCCCTGGGATGCCCACGGTCTTTTGCCAAATCGGCCGCGCATCGCCCACCTCAAAAACTTTCGGCGGCGAATAGAAAAATTTATTCAAGTCGGCAAAGTAAACATTCGCGCGTACATGATAATTACCTAAATCGTGAACGGGGAAGACCGGAGTGAGATTAATATCTCGCGTCACGGTTTTACCGGCTTGGATTTTCAGCGCGGGCTCAGATCTGGCCGGCGCAAAGGGCGCAAGAGTGCGTTCTTCACCGGCGGTCACTTCGAAGCCGAACCAGTGTTGCCCGTTCTCATCATGCAAATCGATGTCACGGCCGGCGAGATTCGTAATGGTGAGCGTCGCCATGATGGGCTCGTGCGCGATGTATTGCAGGCGTCTAAATTTTAATCCGACCTGAATTTGCGCGAGGGCGGCGCTGGCCACAAACAAGAAAGCGAGCGCCGCGAGCGTTTTCATGGATCGAGAAGATATTGCGACGCGCTCGCAGAAAAAGGGAGCCAAAACTCGAAATGTGCGCATGCGTTGAAGACTTAGGCGCGCATCTGACGCCACCATGTCGTCGTCTTCTGTTCCTTGTTTCGCACAATTGCTTCGATCAACGCTTTGTCCCAAGGTGCGGAAATGCCTTCAAAGTCGGGGCGCATTGACGCATCGTAGGCGAATTCGACAGACTCCAGTTCCACGATCTCGAGGAGGGCCTGAGTGCCACGCTCAACTCCAAATTCAGCCTGCACGATTTTCCCGTCGCGCAAAAAAACGAGCCCGGTCTTACGATCTTTGACCACTTGCACTGCGCCACTCTTTCGGCTCAGGCAACACATCTGCAGTACATCGACAACGTGAAATAAATCACGCGCCCCGGTCGGCGCGTTGTCCGTGCGCGAGATTGCCTGCAAGAGACGCTCGCCATCAATCGGCTCCGGAAAAACTTTCGTGTTCGTCAATTCGAGCCGTTGCTCGCAAGCGGCGTAGGAAGGAAGAAACATC
>CATPCN010000518.1 GCA_955652855.1 uncultured Chthoniobacterales bacterium
TCAAAATCGGCCTCCTGATGGCTTCCTGGACTCAAACCACGAAATGTTCAGTCTCGTCGCCATCCCCAGCGAAAATTCGTGCTACGCCGCGAGACGATCCTTGGTTGCCGCGATCTGAATTCCCGGACAGGCTCCTAGGGATCCTGGATCAACAGTGAATGTGGCTGGGGTGGCGAGGGACGTTATGGGGACAGGCGATGATACGACGCGCTTCAACAGGCCACGAAAGGCAGCACTGACTTGTAGTTGACTCTGTCCAATAGGTTCAGTCAACGTGAGGACGATCGCATAGAGGTGATCACCTGCCACCGCATCACCGTTCTTGCCATCATCGTGCAATTGACCCAAAATCGTCGGCTGAGTACCGCTGGCATTGATTTGCAAGAGGTTGACGCTTGTGGGGATGAGCAACGGGTCCGTGATTTCAGCAGTGACCGTGATGCTCGTTAAAGTGTTCGCTGGGATGATGGTTGGCGTAATCGAAACTGTGCCAATCCCCGGTGCCGCGAGGAGCCATGTGGCGGCTCCTGTTAGCAGGAGCAGGGCAATGAGGATAGAAACTAGAGTTCGCATTATCATATTTTGGCCCTTGGGTGAATTGTTATGTATTTGCGCAATCCAGCGAGTATTGCTACTCCGGCCAGGAACGTGGAAAGCGTATCGGGTTCTGGTACGGCAGTCGTGACTGCTGCATCGTCTAAAGTGAAGGAGCCTCCCGATCGATCACCCGTTATCTCGATGCTGGATAGACCGCCAGGAAAACTCAGGAAGATCAGTTCATTGGGGTTACTTCCGCTCACCCCAGAAAGAGCTTCGTTGTTGGAGAAGGCTGAAGTAGCGATGGCGAGTTGAGCGTGAGTTGCGTTGAAGCCTTGGAGCGTAAGTCGAGTGCTGTAGGTGAAGTAGGCTAAGAATGTTGTGATGGGGCTGGCGAAGGTTATGGTGATGGGGCCTCCATTGTCCGATAAGACGTTAATCCCCGAACGGGGTGGAAATTCGAATTCGTCCAGTGAAATCCCGGCTGTCAGGATGATGCATTGGAGAAACTCAGACCGCTGTACTGGTTGGTCAGAGAAGTGCTGTCGGCAAAGCCTTCGAAGTCAAGGGTGACCGGGCTAGCCACTGCCTGCGAGTGAGGGAATAATAACAATACTGCAAGAATCAGTAAAGCCGATGTGCGCGCGATTCTGCCTCCTACTTCGCGAACCCGGAGAAACTCGTTGCTGGATACCATCTTCGAGATACCCATGATTTGCTTCGGCAGAGTTGTCTTGGTCGTGGTTGTCGCTGGCTGCGGACACAGTTGGAGTCGGTAGCGCGACCTTCGGTCCCGCTCGTAACCAGAGGCAGGGACCGGTCCGCTCACGACTGTCGTCCCAAAGAGGTAGAATATGGAGGCTCTAGACATTCGATTTCCTTCGCAATCCCCGGTTTTAGTCGGGATGTGATGATTGTGCGTGCTACGGACTTCGAAATACAATGGAGCGCGCATGAATGTTTGCTGAAATGAACCTGAAATGAGAGAAATAGCGCGTTTTCTGAAGGATGAATCCATGGGGCAGTGAATTTTCCTCTGGGGAGGAGTTTGTACTCGATGTCGAGCGACGGACTCGACATCGCGGCCCGCTCAAGTTAAGCTCTCGGGTATCCCATTCGACGCCTTGTCCTGTTCGTAAGAAACCACGAGCGCAGTTAACAGTCGGGCAAACCTTCTGCGAAACAGCGGAGCAGGTCGCACTATTGAATACAGTGACGCGCGCCTGGGAGACTCTCCGGCGTGTGGGCGGGCCGAATTGCGTTTTCCGAGTCAACCTGAACGGCATCCCGATAGCGCTGCAGGAAACATCCGAACAGCTACTCAAGTGCGGAAAATCGTCGCAGATGCGCGCGAAGGTCATATGAACTGGATACTTCGAGGGAGAAACGTTCTCCAAGAAAGGCGCGATTCGAGCCGCGCCTTTACCGTAGTTGCGCGTCGGTGTGACCGCGCTACTGGGCAACCTGCCACTCCGCCAACTGACCAGTGTCGGGATCAATGAACGAGGTGAAGCGGGTCCCAGTAGATTTGTCTCTCGCGTGAACAAGAGGTGCCGAACGCCCCCCGGTCACGTTGAAGTACATCCAACGGAGTTCGAAGACGGGATCAAAGCTCAAGTCCGCTCCAAACGTATCAAACATCGCACCACCGAATCTATAATCTTGCGCTGCGCGCTTGATCATGTCCGCCCGCGACTGTTTGTCCGGATCAATGGGGGGTTGATACCCCCCTCCAATAACAGCAATGTTGTCCAAGAACCAACCCTGATGGCTACCGCCGCTGTTTTCGGTCCACAGTTGGAAGGCAATGACAACGGACGACTTGCCAACATAATCGTTGAGACTTATCGATACCTTCCCCCAAGCGGCGCTCAGACCACTGAATCCGGGATATAACCGGTTGAAGTTTTGACCCCCGTCCGGACTGGCCCAAACCCAAAGAGCATCAACTCGACTATCCACGTCGTAGTGATGCCAGAAGGTCAAATCCGCAGAGTTTATGTTGGACAGGTCCAGGCTTCGAGTGAAAATCGCGGTGTTCTGTCCGTGAGAATAACCAGAGGCCCAGGAGTTCGCTAGGCTGAACCATGTGCTAAGACCACTTCCTGGCGCTTGAACCCACAGCCTCGAAGACCAGTTACGGAGGGAGGTGTCCTCTGCGTCATCAAAGAAGATGACTTTCCTGTCGTTGCATGAATAGGATAGGGGTGTGCGACATAGAAGTGGAGATCAAGCCGCCCCGCGGGTCTCCCAGTAATCCTCAAACCGGCCGTTGAGATGGCAGCAGCGCAGGGCAATGATATCGTTGGCTCCCCGAACCGTCCAAAACATTCCGGACTGCTTGA
>CATPCN010000519.1 GCA_955652855.1 uncultured Chthoniobacterales bacterium
ATCTTGAACTGGGACATTCCAACTTCGCCGAAGTTGGAACCCGTGCCCGTAACCTGATCCGGGATCGCAGCTAAACCAGCTTTCCAAATTCTCAATAAGGAGGTGGATCAACGCTCAACTTCGGAATTCAGGTTAAACAATCCCTCAACGGCCGCAAGTGGGAGCGAGGAAGGAGTGGCCGACACAGAAAGCGACGGGGCCGGCAGAAAAAGGTAAACCTGCTGGACTCGCGCGCGAAAGGGACGCGAGCGAGCGGCGTGAGCATGATTGCCATTGCCTTGGACGGCAGGTCACCGATGCGGACCGGCCGAAGGAGCCGCCGGCATTGCCTCGGAGACTGTGCCCAGATGAATCATTCAAACCATTTAATCATTGCGATAACTGACCCATCTTGCTACAAATAGCCCCTACTCGAATCAGATGGGGACGCTCGACCATGAAGAAAGCCAGTCTGGCCGCCGCCTTTGCTCTTGGCAGTCTTATTACAACCTCCGCAGGGACTGTAAGAGATCTCGATCTCAAGGCATGCACCGCTGATGGCTATACCGCGACACTCAGGGGGCACATCGACGACAAGACCATCAAAGCAGCTCCCAATCTTCCCAAACAATTGAAGAATATTTTTGCCGACATGGCGAAGACCATGCCTGTGAGGGATTTTAATTTAATACTCGCGAGAGCGCAGAGGTTTTCTTTGCCAGGGCGCTGGCCATCGATCCGGATTTCTTTAAGCATGTCCAATTCCCTCATGACCCGACCATCACGTCGGGCTGCTCTTTGAAACCATGAGAGTTCGAGGGAAGAGCGCGAAGCCGCGGCAACCCCATTCACGCTGGTCTTAGTGACAGTCAGTCGCGAAATGCCTATCTGGCAGACTCCTGCTGGTCCCAGATCACGGAACAAAAGAGTCCGATATTCAGAAGATCCCCTTCTTCTCGGAAGAGCTTCTCAAAGTAGGTACGGTCCCTCTTGTTGTTCGGACCGAATCTTTGGCCAGCATCTAACGCGTTTTGAAGATCGGCCACCAGACGAATAGCAAGCTGTCCAAGCTCGCGTTCCGTCTTCGGGAAAGGAATATTGCGGGTCTTGAGGACCTGCGTCAGAGATTCAATCGCGCGCGCCGCAAGCTCTGACTGAGGCTTGATGATTAACGGCTGTTGTGGCGCTCTGTCGGCGATTTGCGCAAAATCTTTAATAGCGGCAGTAAGCGTCTTTGTAGCGTCCAACCTGCTCTTTTGCGCTTCTTCGGGTTTGCCTTGCTCCAAGAATTGAAGCATTAGGTGTATGTTTGCCAAGGCTCCCTGGAGTTCAGCTCCGGCAGTACGCGACAGCGACGCCAACTCCTTTCTGTTTGTATTGAAAGTGACCTCTCCCCTACAGACTACAGGCACGAAAAAAATGCCGACAGCCCAGAGCCCGCTGAAAACACTTACTCGCATGATTTCCTGCTCCTGACATCGTTGACGTGTTCCGCAAAGCCATTGATGAAATACGCCTTGGCTTGTTTAGATGTTTGATCCCAATATTCACCAATTCGCGGATCATCAATCATAGCGGAACAGAGAGACCTTTCGAGGGGCGCTGCAGAATCGGAATCTAATCCTCCCTCTTTCCGTGAAACATAAACGCGATAGTAAAAGGCAACGATATCACGGGCGTTCGCGTTCCCGTCCCGATACCGGCGATCCAAGTCCAATCCCTCATTAAGGATCGTGAGAGAGTTCTGGAGTCGTTGTGCTT
Organism: uncultured Chthoniobacterales bacterium; assembly: GCA_955652855.1. The sequence continues at coordinate 1,741 of CATPCN010000519.1, forward strand.
TCGTGTTACTGCGAAATTGGTAAGCGGCAAAAAAAAGCATCAATGCGGCTGCCAAGTTTGCCACGATCTGACTCCATTTGGCGATTACTGCGACTCTACCGTCATCTGCCGTGGGGGTCGGCATGCGGGTATTCTATCGCAAAATGAATTCATGAGCGCATCCCCGCGCGCAATCCCCGCGCCGCAAGCTCACTCATTTCCCTTCGTCCCATAGCCCGCTCGATGAGCAATTGATGCTATCTGCCCTTTTCGCGTTTTCATGTCTCGCCTTCCAATCCGTCACGATTACAGCGCCCCGGCGGTTTCCTCTTCTCCGCGCCGTCATTGCAGAGCGTTCCTTTTTCAGCCGCCAACCATTCATAGCCAGCCTTTCTTGTGAATTCTGTCGTTAAACAATCCCTCAACGGCCGCAAGGGATCGAAGCCGTGTCCCCGCCTTCCGCGCTGCGCTTGTGCAGCCGGGTGATGCCCCTCGTCTCCTCAACCCTTGCAGCCCGGTCCCGTTTCCCGCCCTACGGGGAAATCACAAGGCTGGCAATGGTGCCGGCCGAGAAAAACGAAAGGAACCAAATCATGACGAACACGAAGAAAAAGACCGAAAACAAACCCCCGGTGGAGCGCCTCCGCGTCGGCTCGGTGACGGCCAGCATCTGGGAAAACCAGACCGAAAAGGGCAAGCGCTACAGCGCCACTTACGAGCAGCGCTACACCGACAATAAAGGGAACTGGCAGTCCTCGCACAGCTTCAGCGGGGCGGCTTCCCTCTTCCTCGCCAAGGCCGCAGACCTGGCACACGACCGGATGCGGGAGCTGAAGGCCCTTGATGCGGCGCCCGCCGACGATGACGGCCCGTACAGCGAGGACGAGGTTCCGCTGTAAGCGGCCAGACAGCGGCGGGCTTCACAGCCCGCCGCTTCGCTTCGAGGGGGTGAAACGCGCGTCAACCGGCCAGCATCAGATAGGTGTGGCTGCCGATCGCACAACGTCCTTCGCTAAAAGCATCGAGGGCTTGGTGCACCCGGAAAGCGCTCTCGACCGCGCCCGGCGGCTCAAGGACCAGTTCGTCCGCGCGCAGAACGATAACCAGCCGCCCAAGCAGCGCGAGACCGAGAAGCCGCCAGTCGGCTCGCAGATGG
>CATPCN010000520.1 GCA_955652855.1 uncultured Chthoniobacterales bacterium
ACGGTGAAATCAACCATCGTGCCGTGGCCGGAACTGGCGGAATGATTTTGGGCTCGGACCGACCCTCGGCACGCCACAAATAGTCGCAAGCCAGACTGTCCTTGCCCAAGCCCGGTAACCGCAGAGAAGCCTCCGTATCGATTCGGAGATCATCAGACCAAGATAGCCCTCAAGCGATGCATAGACGCCGGTTCGGGATGGCGTCAATTCGCCCGCCCGGTCCTCTTCGAGGTGGATTTCCGTCTTGCTATCCTCCTACGAACGGTTAACATTTTCGGCAGGTCCGAAAGGGGGCTGCCGTGAAGACAAAGCGGCGCAATCCGCCCAGTGAATTTGGACGTCGATGCAGTCATTGCGGCTTTGCAACCCAGCCGGGTGCGCATTTTTGCGGCGGCTGTGGGCGGCCGAGAGCGCTCTCGAGCGCAACTAATCACCACGCACTGTCTTTTCTGCAATCAAAGGTGCCGGCCGAGCTGGTCGAGCGTATATTGCGTTCCGGCAGCGCAATGCTCGGCGAACGCAAGCATGTTACAGTTCTCTTTGCTGACATCCGCGGATCGACGGCACTGATCGACAAACTCGATCCGGAGGATGCGCTCGAAGTCCTCGGGCCCGTGCTTCAAGTTCTCATGGACGCGATCCATCAGCACGACGGTTTCGTGAACCAGGTTCGCGGTGACGGCGTCATGGCGCTTTTCGGAGCTCCCATCGCGATTGAGGATCATGCCGTTCAGGCTTGCCGCGCAGCCCTTGCTATGCAGGCTGACATCGACGAGCTAAATCGCAAGACCGGCAACGACATCGCGTTGCGCATGGGGATGAATTCCGGTCAGGTCGTTATACACTCGATCGGCAATAATCTGGCGATGAATTACGACGCGGTAGGAAAAACGGTTCATTTGGCCGCCCGGATGGAAGAACTCGCCGATCCCGGGACGATCGTTCTGACAGGCGCGACCCACAAGCTAGCAAAGGGCTTCATCAGAGCCCTCTCACGGGGAGTAGTTGCCGTGAGGGGCATCACGGAACTGGTGGAAACTTTCGAGCTGAAGGCGATATACACAACAACGCGGTGGCTGGCACGGTCCTCCCAAGGGCTCAGCATCCTTGTGGGCCGCCAGGCAGAGCTGCGTAGTCTCAGGAATGCGCTGCAAAGTGTTGCGGACGGCAATGGGCAGGCATTGACTGTTGTCGGTTCTGCCGGATTGGGAAAGTCGCGGTTGATCCACGACTTTATCAGAGGCCTCTCTCCTCAGTGGACGGTACTGGAAGCCGCATGCGTCCCGCAGCGCGCCAGCTCCAGCTATTATCCCATCAGCAATCTGATCCGGGCCATATTTGGCATCGGCGTCGATGATACGCCGCAGGCTGTAGCCAAGCGAGTCAGGGAAGAAATAGATTTGCTGGATCCGACACTGTCGGAGTTTCTTCCGTCAATGTTTTCACTGCTGGACCTCAGCACTGACGATCAGGACTGGAAGAAGCTCGAGCCGTCGGAGAGACGCCACGAAATAATCGAAGCAATCAAGGCGCTCATCCTCTGTCAGGAGCGGCACACTCCACTAGTGATTCTGATCGAGGACGTTCACTGGATGGACGCCGAGACAAAGCTCATCCTACACAATCTCGTGGGGGTTCTTCGGGGGGCCCGGATCCTTCTCATCGTAACGCAACGCCCGGAGGGCGGGTGGACCGATCGCGGCCTCATTCGCCTCGACTTGTTGCCACTTGACGGCAGAGCCTCAGACGAGCTGCTTAGCTGGCTGATGGGAGACGATGTCACGCTTCTGTCGATCAAAAAGCGCATTCTGGCACGAGCGCAGGGCAATCCGTTGTTTCTGGAGGAACTGGTTCAAGCTCTCGCAGAAACGAAGAGCCTTGAGGGGGCGCCTGGGAAGTTTCGCGTCAGCGTGCCTGCCGGCCGGATCGATATCCCTCAAACGATCCATTCCGTGCTGGCGGCGCGCATCGATCTATTGGATGGGATGCAGAAGTCCTTGCTCCAGACTTCCGCCGTCATCGGCCCCGACATTTCGGTTGCGCTGCTCTCCGGGATGCTCGAAGTTCCCCCTGCCAAGCTGGCTGGCGATCTTAAAACGCTCGAGGCGGCGGACTTACTGCGTAAAGTCCGGGCCGCCGCACCAGAATATTCTTTCAAGCACGATCTCACCCGCGAGGTCGCCTACGGCACGATGCTGTTGGGGCTGCGCAGGTCGCTCCACGCCAAGGCGGTCGAGATAATCGAATCCCGCTTTGCGGATCGAATTGATGAACATATCGATCGGCTCGCTGACCATGCATTTTTGGCCGAGCTCTGGGAGAAGGCCGTGCCCTACCAGCTGCGCAGCTGTCGGCGCGCTGCGAGGCGAGGCGCCAATCAGGACGCTATCGGCATATTCCAGCGCGGCGTGGAGACGTTATCGCATTGGCCCGCCTCGGCGGCCAAAATCAAGGCTGAAATCGATTTCCGTCTTACGGTGGTGATCGCGCTCGAACCGCTGGGCAAACACCGCATGATCGCCGAGGTATTGCTCGAAGCGCGCAACTTGGCTGACGTCTCCAAAGATCCGTGGCGTACAGCTGCGGTGAATTGTCAGCTTGCCGTGGCGCTCTGGAGACTTGGGGAACACGATCGTGCGATGGCAGCGGCCGAAACGGCGAGCAGCATCGCGCAACAAGTCGCCGATCCAGGGCTCATCTTCGCATCGCTGCACAACGTCGGAATTGTCCTCCATGAGACCGGTGCTTTTAAGGAGTCGATCGAAACACACGAAAAGTGTTTTGCGTGCGAGACGCCGGAGTTAGACAATAAACGCGCAGGCTGGGCTGCTTATCCGAGTGTGATCCTTCGCACCTTTTTGGCTGATTCCCTGATTGAACTTGGTGAGATGGATCGCGCCGAGTTGATGGCCGTGGAGGCCTGCCGACGGGCCCAGCTAGTCGATCACTTTTATTCTCGCGCCAATATCACACATGTCTTGGCGCGGCTGAGGACGGCGCAGGGCCGGCACACGGAAGCGCTATCGCTTTTGCGGGAGTGCTGGCAGACTTGCCTCGACCTTGAGGTGGTCCAGATGTATCCAATATTTGCGGCCCGGATGGGCGAGGCCTATCTGGCGGCAGGTGATGTTAAGGCAGCCATCGAAATCCTTTCTGTACCCGAGCGGCTGGACGTACCCCTAGCCGAGAATGCTTTTGGCTGGGGGTGTCTCTTCGTGGCGCAAGGCCGGGCCTTCCTGGCGGCAGGCCGTCTTGCAGAAGCCCATACCGCGGGGACGCGAGCGCTAACACTTGCTGAAGAGCGTGGAGAACCACCGCAACAGGCTTATGCGTTGAAGCTGCTGGGCGACATTGAAAGCGTCGGCAACGACCTCAATGGAACTGAAGCAGAAATGTATTTCCAGCGCGCGTTCCAGCTGGCAGAGAAATGCGGCATGCGACCATTGATGGCGCTCTGCAATTCGTCTCTGGCGAGCTGTCGCGCGTGAGCGAGGTTCGATCCTGGCGGCCCTATGCTCGAGCTAGTCACCAAACCGAGTGCAACTGTGCTCATGAAGCCATAGCGCGCAACGCTTGGATACCGGGCAGAAAGAAATAGGCCCCCCCGCGCACCCTGACGAACGGCGCTGGCCGCTTGATGTGAATATTCGTCGGCCGGCGCTGTATCGTGATGATTTCTCCTCCGGCAACCACATGGCTGATGGGATCGGTTCCTGCGTAGAGGCCGGCGAAGTGCGGGTTGTTGAGCCATGAATGCTGGATCATCTCGAACTGCCCCGCGATATCGGCATTGAGCGCGATGAACAGCATCCCCCTTTGCGCCTCGCTGCCGGGTTTGTCTTTAGCGGCCTCCCACCTTTCTCCGTAGGGTCTGCCGCGTCTGATGATGCGATGCATCTTCGAAAGCCCCAGTGCCGTATCCGGATCAGGCTTGAGTGAATCGCGCGGGTTGGCGCGCCGAATATGCGCGCCGATCGGACAAGCCAGGCCGAAGCGGTCCTCGTGATAGTAAAGAAAATCGTTCCGGCTATCCGACGCATCGGCCGCGGCCGGAACCAATGGATGACCCTCGGGCGTTCGGCCGATCAGACGCGCTCCAACCCAGTCCTTTGTCTCGCCCAGGTCTTGGGCCAGATGCGAAACAAAATCGTCGAACGCCGCCACATTCTGCTCAAGCTGGCGGAAAACGAGGTAGGTGCCGTTGCGCCGGAGATCCCTCGCAGTCGTAGAGTTGGTACCGTTAGCATGCGGTCGCTGACCAACGCGTACTCTGCGCTCGTTCAAAT
>CATPCN010000521.1 GCA_955652855.1 uncultured Chthoniobacterales bacterium
GTTTCGGCATCGGTGATTTCCGAAACGTGCCCGAGACCGGCATGATTCAGGTGCTCAAAAAGCGGCGCGAGAAATCGTTTACGCGCCTCCGCTTTTGCCGCCGCGGTGTCGCCACGAACGCGCACCCAAGCTTCGACGAACGGTCCCATTAACCACGGCCAAACCGTGCCTTGATGATAACATCCGTCGCGTTGTGCGGGACCGCCGCAATAATATGCCGTGTAACCGGTCTCGCCTGGCGCAAGCGAACGCAGCCCAAGCGGCGTGAGCAATTTTGCTTCGACCGCGTTAATCATTCGCTGCGCTTTGTCCGGCGGGAGCTCAATCAAGGGCAGGCCGCCCACCGCGAAAACTTGGTTCGGCCGAAAGGTAAGATCGACATTGCCCTTTTCGTGATTGCAATCCACGACATCGGCGAGGTAACCGCCTTCTTCATTCCAAAAACGCGTTTCGAATGCGGCGCGCGCGTTTTTTAGAATCGGTTCCCATCGCGAAGAGAATTGCGCGCCGAACGCGAGCGCGTTCAGCCAAAGTGCCTGAATTTCCACGGGCTTGCCGATGCGCGCGGTGATTTCGCGCCCGTCCACGCGTGCATCCATCCAAGTGAGTTGCTGGCCGGTTTCGCCCGCCGAAAGCAAACCATCCTCATCGGCGCGAATGCCAAAACGCGTTCCTTCGAAATAACCGGTCAAGATTGCTTCCACTGCGCTTTGCAACTTGTCGATCTTGTCACCGCTTGAATCGTCCCCGATCGCGCGCAGAAAATCGTGCACCGCGATCACGTACCAAAGCGATGCATCCACCGAATTGAATTCCGGTGTCTCGTCGCGATCGGGAAAACGGTTCGGCAACATTCCTTGCGAAACAACGCCCGCCCATTCCGCGAGAATATCGCGCGCTTCATCCAGCCGGCCGGTGGCGATGCAAAGTCCGCGCAATGCGATGAATGTGTCGCGACCCCAATCGCCGAACCACGGATAACCGGCAATAATCGTCTTGCCTTCGCCGCGCTTGACGATGTAAGCGTCGGCCGCGCGATCAAGCGGTGTGGCGAAATTTTTGCGCCGAATCTGCTCGCCGGTTTTAAACAGAGCGAAAAGCGTTTCGATCGATTCATGATCCGGCGCATGTCCCTCCGCGCTGAACATCAAAACAGCCGGCCCGTTTGAAAGCGTAAATTCAAACGTGCCGGGCGAAGCAAGGTCTTCGATTGCATCGAGACCGCGCGCCTCTTCCTGCGTGTAGAAAAAATTCCGATACCACGTCGGATCTTCCATGTAGTTGCCGTTCGCGTAAGCAATCACTGCCGGCACGCCGTCGTATGGTCGCCAAACGACACGCTCGCCATCTCGCTCCGCCGTGAAACGAAATGCAGAATTCTCGTGGTGCGTGGAATGAAAATCACGGCCGGAAAGAAACGGACGCACTTTTAATTTTGTTTCGAAGCCGCTTTCCGGAGCAAGTTTCCACGAGAGCAAAACCGTTGATTGTCCCGGCGCGACGAAGAGTTCCTGCTCGACGACCACGTCATCGGAAATGCGATAACGCCAGCGCGGCCACGGTTCGTATTCAAAACTCTCGATCCGAGTCGCGCCGTCGGGATGAATGACATCCGGTGAGTAGCGCTGTGACGAGATCGCGTACGATCCGTTCATTATTTCCACCCAGGCATCGAACCCGTTCACGAGCACGATGCGCCCCGCCGGCGGCGTCGTTGCGGTCAAAAGCAGTGCGTGATAACGGCGCGTCCGAATTCCAGAGACGGTCCCACTGGCGAAACCGCCCAATCCGTCCGCCTCGAGCCACTCCGCATCGACATCAAATGAATTCATCACAAGTAGTCTTCACAATCGGCGCTTGTCGCGACGTGTATGCTTTTGACATCTTCGCTGACAAATATCGAGCCATGGATTCCAAATCGATTAATCGCCCTGTGTTTGTGCCGGTCGTTCTCGGCACCTCGCGCCAAGGTAGAATGAGCGAACCGGCTGCCCGTTTTGTTTTCAAGCAAGTTTCGCAACGCACGGAGATCGAGACCCAGTACATCGACATAAGAAACATTCCGCTTCGATCCGACGATGCCGGCGAGGCATTGAAGGATCCGAAATTTTCCGCGCTCGTCACGCGGGCGGATGCGCTCATCCTCGTCGTGCCGGAATACAATCATAGTTTTCCCGGTCTTCTGAAGCATCTCCTCGACACAAACTTGGAGGAATACATTCACAAGGCCGTTGGTATTTGCGGCGTGTCGGCCGGTCCGTTCGGCGGAGCGCGCATGATCGAGAACTTAATTCCCGTTCTTCGCGAGCTCGGTCTCGTTTCGATCTTCAACGACGTAAATTTCTCGCTCGCGCGTGAGCTGTTCGATCCAGCGACTGGCGAGATTCGCGATCCGAATTACACACGCCGCGCTGACAAATTTCTCGACGAGCTCATCTGGATGGCGCGCGTTCTTCGTTTTGGCCGCGAAAATTTATCTTCTGCCTGATGCCGAGCGCCATGACTAAGCCGCGTTTTTTTTCGCTGCGAGCAAAAGTTACGCTCGCGATGGCATTCGTCGCTGCGCTCGTCGTCGTCGCCATTCTCGGAACAAATTTCCATTTCCGGCGCGCGCAGTTATTGCAAGAATTCCAAGCTTTCGTTCGCGGCGTCGCAGGGACGACGGCGCTTGCACTGAACGGCGACGAGATCTCCGCAATTCGAAATGACAGCGATGCGAGCTCGCCGGCGTTTCAGCGCGCGCGCAAACTTCTCGATGAAGCCCGCCGCATCAACGGGCTGGCCGAACAAGAGCTCTATATTCTCAGGCCGCTCACCGGCGGGTCAATTTTCGAGACCGAGTTCGTCGTCATGTTGCGACGCGACACGTTCATCGGGCATCATTACATGATTCCGCCGTCAAACAGCGCGCAATTCATGAACGCCTGGAATTCTCGCGCGCCGGCGAGCACCGACATTTATCGCGACGAAAATGGACGTTGGATCAGCGGCTACGCGCCGGTCTTCAATCATGCCGGCGACCCGGTCGCGATTGTCGAAGCGGACGCTGAGATCAGTCGCTTCATCGCGAAGCAGCGCAACGAACTTCTGGTCGGTCTCGGCGCTTTTTGTGTCGCTATGATTCCCGGCTTGCTTCTTGCCGGAAGCATCACGCGCGGTTTGAACAAACTTTCTGCCGGTATGCAGCGCTTCAAATCTGGCGATCATCAGGTTTAGGTAAACGTCATGACGCGCGATGAGCTGCAGGAATTGGGCACCGTGTTTAATGAAATGATCGTCTCGTTAGGCGAAAAGCTCGCGCTGCTTCCTACGTTTCCCGCTTTACCTCCGAAGCCGTGCGCCGCAGCCGCGATGATCCCGATTGGCTCGCTGGGTCCGAGCGGGAAGTCACGGTGCTCTTTGCCGATCTGCGCGGCTTTACCAGTTGGTGCGAGACGCGCGAGGCGCCGTTGCTTGTGCGTGAACTGAATCGGTTGCTCGCAGTGCAAGCTGACGTCGTGATTTCCGCAGGCGGCGACGTTGATAAATTTATCGGCGACGCGGTCATGGCGGTTTTTTTGGATGGCGAAGGCGGCGCCCAACGAATTTTCGATTGCGCTGAGCAACTGATCGAGCGCATCCGGCGCGAAACGGAAATGGAAGGCTGGCCGCTTGCTCTCGGCGTGGGCATTCATCGCGGTCCCGCCATCGTCGGCTCGATCGGGTCGATCACGCGCCGCGATTTCACGGCGATTGGTCACACCGTTAATCTTGCTTCCCGGCTTTGCGATCGCGCTAAGCCGTGGGAAATTTTAGTGAGCGAAAGTTTTTACCGGATGTTGTCCGCCGAAACGCGTGCGCTTTTTGCGCAGACCGAACCGATGCAATTCAAACACGTCACCAAGGCGATCGGGACGTATCGGTTCGCGGCGCGCGCGGAATCATTCGTCTCTTAGTCGATCGCTTCCGCCAGCAGCTCCGCCATGTGCTTTGCGCGCACGGGCGAAAGATCGTGAATTTGATGACGACAACTGGTTCCGGATGCGACCACAACGGCGCCGGGCGGTTGCTTGTCGATCTTGTCGAGCAAATGTGCCGCGACTTGAAGTGAGAGCTCGTATTTTTCCGCGAGCATGCCGAAGGCGCCGGCCATTCCGCAGCAACCGGTGTCGAGCAAAGTCGCCTTTCTTCCGGGCAATCGTTCCACCAATCTTGCCATGAAACCAGGATTGAGGAGCGACTTTGCGTGGCAATGCGCGTGGATCGCGACGTTTTCGATTCGCGAATTGAATTGTACCGCTTTCGATTCGCGCGCGAGCAAATCATCCACAAATGTTTCGAAGAGAAAACAACGCCGGCCGACGTCTTCCGCGTTTGCCAAGTTCAGCTCGCGATAATCTTCGACGAACATCGAGTAGCACGATGGCTCGAGAAAAACGATTGGCACCGAGCCATCGATCTCGTTGACAAGATCGACATTAATTTTTCCAAGCTTTGCCGCGGCATCGAGATTGCCCTGACTGAACGCCGGCCGTCCGCAACAGCGGCGATTTTTCACGAGTGAAACTTCGAAGCCGAGCGCTTCGAGAACTTTCACCGCCGCCCTGCCGATGTGCGGCTCGTTGTAACGAACGAACGTATCGTCCCACAAAATCACTTTACCGCGCGAATGCGCCGCGCCGTTTCGCCGCGCATGTTTTGCAAACCAGCGATCGAAACGCTCGCTCGCGTAATGCGACAACGAACGTTTCGCCGAAAGTCCGAGCGTTTTTTCCATGAGCGCGCGGAGCGGTGCAAGATCGACAATTGCATTTGCAAGCGACGGCCAGGCGCAACCAATTCGCCCGAGAAGATCCGCCGCGCTCAAAACGCGTTCGCGCAATGGCAAACCATCGCGCCGATGCCGTGCGTGGAGCATTTCGGCTTTGAGCAACGCGAGATTGACGTTTGATGGACATTCCGGCGTGCAACCTTTGCACGAGAGACAATTGCTGAGCGCAGCGTCGAGTTCGGTGGAGCGAAGTGGATCATGTCCCTTGGCGCGCAATTCCAGCGCTGCGCGAATAATGTTCGCGCGTCCGCGCGTCGACATGACTTCGTCGCCGGTCGCGAGAAATGTCGGGCACATCGTCGGCGCGTCTTTGCGACAACCGCCGCAGCCGTTGCACTGCTCGAGATTACCGATAAAGGAACGGTCTTTGAACGCAAACGCGAGTCGCGGTGCGAAAGGAAGCTCGATCGGGTGCTCGAAATTTTCGCGGAAGTGATTGTCGATCTTGTGCCGGCCGTCGCTCAGAATTTTTCCCGGGTTGAAAATATTTTTCGGATCGAACATCTTTTTGATTTCGCGCATTAGGCCAAGCAGTTCGTCGCCAAGTTGATCGCGCA
>CATPCN010000522.1 GCA_955652855.1 uncultured Chthoniobacterales bacterium
AGCGTGTAGGTCAGCCGTTGGATCGGCCGATAAAAATCCGATGCGGTCGCGTCGGTAAAAAGAAAATGCTGAAAGCCCTCCGGAATTAATCGCCAGCTGCGGATGAGCGGGTCGCGCAAAACGAGCGCGTTGTCGTCCCAAACGAATCCGTCGCGAACGGCTGGCGCGTATGCGGCGAAGACCGCGCCGACGATGAGTAAGATCGAGATAATTTTTTTCACGCGGGCCAAATCTGAGTTGGACAGAAGGGATAAGATGCGCGTCTAAGTTTGGGAATGCTAGTAAATCGCTGGTTGAAAACCGTCGCGCTCGCTCTCTGCGCGAGCAGCGTGCATGCCTCCGGCGTCCCCGGCGATTGCACGCAGCTGATCGTCGGCATCGCGCCGGACTGGAATTCAATCCATGGGCACGTGCAACTTTTTGAGCGCACGCCTCAAGGGAAATGGCTCGCACAAGGCGATCCGTTTCCGGTTTTGTTCGGGAAGACCGGGCTCGCTTGGGGAAGCGGTCTTGCGGGCCAGGAAGAATCGGGGCTGCGCAAAAAGGAACATGATGGCCGCGCGCCGGCCGGGGTTTTCCGAATCGGCAAGATCTATACGTATGACGCGCAATTGCCGCCCGGATCCGATTACTCTTTCCATCAAGTCACCATGGCGGACGCGTGGGTGGATGATGTGACCAGCTCCAACTATAACCGTTTCGTCACGATCAAAGATCCAGCGAATCCGCCGTTGTGGTTCGACAAACAAAAAATGCGGCACAACGATTTCGCGTACCGGTGGTTGATCGAAGTGCGACACAACTCCGATCCGCCGGTGCCAGGGCAGGGGAGCGCAATTTTCTTTCACATTCGTCGCGGAGTGGATCGGCCGACGGCTGGTTGCACGACGATGGCGGAACCGAATCTGGTGAGGATTGTCGCGTGGCTACGAGCGACGCGGCACCCTTGTTACGCGCTCTTGCCGGCCATCGAGTACGAGAAGAATTGGAAGGAATGGAATTTGCCGGCGCCCGAGGTGGCGATGGCGCATCACTGAAAGCCACGGTTTGCGTATGCGTTCGGTTTACTTTAGCCTCAATTAGTTAGGCAAGATTCTGCATGAAGAAACGATCCAACCCCGACTCCGAAGCGAACATCCGGCGAATTGATACGAAGTCGCGCGCGAAAAAACAAACGCACGGATTTCAAGTGCACTTTGTTCGTGGAAGCAAAGCCGTCACCAAGATGTTCAGCGACGCCGTTTACGGCGGGAAGGAACTCGCGCGGCGCGCGGCGCGACGATTTAAGAATTCGTCCACGAGAAAGCTTCCGAAGCGCACATCTCTCAGATCTTCTCCGCGGCGAAGCGCAGGCGGGAAAAAATCGCGCGCTCGCCGGCGATAAATTCTCCGCAGCGCAAAAATTATTGTCGATCTTGGCGGAAAGCACGCCAGCATTCCACAAAGCCCGGCGCAAATTCTTCCGGACGCGCTTCGATCCAGGCTGAGATAATTTTGGGCGGAAAAAACTCGCCCGTTTCGATCTCCGCTCGCGCGAGCTGAAACGGCCCATCATGCCGCGCGCGGTAGAGCCAGATGAATTCCTGGCCAGTTCGTTGTGAGGCGGGAAGTTTCAGAACGCGCTTCATCACGGCCGTGACGCCCAATTCCTCCTGAAGTTCGCGCCGGGCCGCGTCATCGTATTGTTCGCCGGCATTCACATGCCCCGCCGCGCTCGAATCCCAATGACCGGGATGTCGATCTTTCCAGCGCGAACGTTTTTGCAGATAAACCTCGCCCTTGCGGTTAAAAATGAGGATGTGGACCGCCCGATGGCGCAAGTTATCCCCATGCACCTTTGCCCGGCTTGCGCAGCCGAGGGCGTGGTCTTCCCTGTCGACAACCTGAAAGCGCTCTGTTTCGATGATGATGCGCGCTGCAACTACAATTGGGCGCACAAAATTCGTGAGCCCGATCCATTGTTCTAACGACAACTGCTCGGCCCGCGCCTTCGGATCGAAACCGATCGCGGTCGCGGCCTCCATCCAATTCGGACATTCCGCGCGCAATAATTTCCGCAGCTGCTTGCGGCGCTGTGAAAAACCGCGGCGCACGATTTGCACAAAGAGCTCATAGTCATGGTCCAGCAACTCCTCAGCCGCGCGCGGAGTGAGCCGCACGATTGCTGAATCGACATCGGGGCGCGGAAGAAAAACGCTCGCGCGAACTGTGCGCAAGTAATCGACGTGATAATGCTCCTGTATCAACAACGTCATAGCGCCGTAGTCTTTCGTGCCGGCGGAGGCGGAAAGACGTTCCGCCAACTCCTTCTGTAACATGAACAACCACAGAGTTATAGGACTAGGATATTTCGTGAATTTAAAAAGTAACTCACTCGAAACGTAGTAAGGCAAGTTGCCGATTAGTTTTATGCGGCGTTGCGCAAATAACTTTCGTACATCGAAGTCGAGCGCGTCGGCGTGTAAAATTTCCAGTCGCTCATCCGCGATTTTGTCCCGAAGAAACTTCGCGAGCCGCGCATCTTTTTCGATCGCAAGCACACGTGCACCGGAGGCGAGCGCATGTTCGGTTAACGCTCCAAGACCGGGACCGATTTCCACAACGTAATCATCCGGAGCCAGCTTTGCTTGCTCGACAATCCAGGCGGCGAGGTTTTGATCGTGAAGAAAATTTTGTCCGAGTGACTTGACTGGCTTGACGCGGATGTCGCGCAGGACGTCGTCCATCTCCGAAAGTTTCACGGGCATACTCAATTCGCCTCCGCCGCGTGCACGAATTGCGCGATTCTATTCACAAAAAGGTGTGAACAAAATGCTCGGTTAGCGCTCTCTTATTCACAAGTTATTCAACAGAGGCCGCGCTTGGAGGGACTTACCGCGGCGTTTTCATTTTTTTCGTTTGGTTATGTCGATCTTAGCCTCCCGAAGAGGACGAACTGGTTTCTTGCGACTCGTTAGGTAGGTGCGACGCGCATCTTTCAGAGAAGCGCCTTCCAAAAAATAGGCTGTGGCCGCTTTCCCAATTCCGTAGGTGCCCGCGCCGGCCACCATTCCGCAAACCAGGTTTCCCCAGCCAGGAAAAAATTTCAGGACGGCGCGTGTGCCTTCGCGCAATATCATGCCCGCGCCGACATTTGCGCCGAGCGCGCCGATAAATTCCGTGGCCGCGCGCAGGCTTCGTTCGCGGCCGCTGATGTACATGATGCCCGAAACCATGACGAGTTGCAGCGTGGTGAGGATCGGCAAATCCGCGAGTGGGATCGGTTGGGTGCCAACCGCGGTGCAAATAGCGGTGGTTGATTTCACGAGCACTTGCGCGACCTCGCGTTGCGCTTCGCGATCGCCGGAGATGCGAATCATTTCCACGCGCGCTTCGTTCGGGACGTTTTTTGCAAGAAGCGAAACGAGCGCCGTTGATTCCGGCGGCGCTGCGGTTTGCTGAATGATTTCCCGCGGAAATGTGAATTCAAACACATCGAGAACGCGATCGCGGATCTCTTTTTGTTCATCGAGCGCGGCACGAAGTTTCGCAGGTGCATCAGCCCCAGATTGATTTGCGTTTTTTGCGCGGGCGCGAGTGCCGGTTGAATCGCCCATCACTATCCCGATGACCTTCGCGCCCGGACGCGCCGCATCGTTTTTGGTCAAAAATGCGTAGAGCTGTGTGAGTTCATTTTCCCGCGCCGAGCGTTTCGTGGACCCAACATCGACATAAAAAAATATGTCAGCCGGCTCGCGCTTCAATTCTTCGCGCACTTTTCCCACTGCGCTCTCATCCGCGCCGCGAGCATCGAGAAGTTTGATTTCACCACGGCCGTTTGGATTGAGAGTTTGCCAGCGAAAGAGCTCGAACAAAACGTCCCGCGATTCAGTTGGTTGCGCCGCGCCGAAGATCAACGCGACGAAATCTCCAAGCGGGATCTTGTTCGACCCGGTCACAACGAAACGAGGCGCGCGCTGTTGCAGAAATAATTCCTTGAGCGGCGTGAGTTCATGCAGAATCGGCTTTTGGATGGTGGCCGGAAGCTTGCCCAGAAAACCTTCCAGGCGTTCGACGATGTGAAGAAGTAGCGGCTGATTCATTCCATTTTAGATTTTAGATTTTCGATTCTGGATTCGCTTGTCACTTCTTAGTCATTTCATCTTTCCCTTTTCGTGCCGGCCCAACTATAACCCTGTTCATGAGCTTGAATGTCGAAATTCTCTCGCGAGCAACGACCGAGGCGCGCGGGTTGTGCATGGACGCGGTGCAGGCGTCGAAATCGGGGCACCTCGGGCTGCCGCTCGGCTGCGCGGAAATGGGCGCAGTGCTTTATGGCTACGCGCTTAAACATAATCCGGAAAAGCCGCGCTGGATTGGACGCGATTATTTCGTTCTCTCGGCCGGGCACGGCAGCATGTTTCTTTATGCGTGGCTGCACATGAGCGGTTACGATTTGCCCATGTCGGAAATAAAACGCTTCCGGCAGCTGCATTCCAAAACGCCGGGTCATCCAGAATTTTTCGAGACGCCAGGAGTGGAATGCACGACCGGTCCGCTCGGTCAGGGCGTCGGGAATGCGGTCGGCATTGCGATGGCGGCGAAAATGGCGGCGGCGCGCTTCAACACCGATGAGCATAAGATTTTCGATCAACATGTGATCTGTCTCGCGGGTGACGGCTGTTTGCAGGAAGGCGTTTCCGCGGAAGCGAGCGCGTTCGCCGGACATTTCGGGCTCGATAATTTGATCCTCATTTACGACAACAACGCCGTCACGCTCGATGCGATGGCGAAGGAAACGCAAAGCGAAGACACGAGCAAACGTTTCGCGGCTTATGGCTTCGACGTGCAGGAAATCGATGGCCAGGATATGCAGCAGTTTCTCGATGCGCTCGAAGTCGCGAAACAGCGCGACAACGGCAAGCCGCAGTTTATCAGCGCGCACACTTTAATCGGCAAAGGTGTGCCTGAGGTCGCCGGAACGAACAAAGCGCACGGCGAAGCGGGCGCAAAATATGTCGATGCCGCTCGCAAAGCATTGGGCCTTCCGGACGAACATTATTTTGTTTCGAAAGAAGTGCGCGATTATTTCGCCGAGCACAAAAAGGAGCTGCTGGCCGATTACGATCGCTGGGAGAAAACTTACAACGATTGGCGCAAAAAGAATCCTGAGCAGGCAAAAATACTCGACGCCGCCGTCGAGAAAAAAGTTCCTGTCGATCTTTTCGACAAGATTCCAGCGTTTCCGAGCGACGCGAACATCGCCACGCGCAAAGCCGGCAGCGACGTCCTGCAGTCGCTCGCGCAAGCCATGCCTCTTCTCACCAGCGGCAGCGCCGATCTTCATGGATCGACATTAAATTACATCAAGGACGGCGGCGACTTTACGCGCAACACGCCGAAGGGTCGCAACATTCATTACGGAATTCGCGAGCACGGCATGTGCGCGATCATGAACGGTATTGCTTATCATGGAATCCTTCGCGCATCGGGCGCGACCTTTTTGGTCTTCGCCGATTACTGTCGCGCGGCGATCCGACTGGCTGCGCTTTCGTGCCTGCCGAACATTTACATTTTCACGCACGATTCGATCGGCGTCGGCGAAGACGGTCCCACGCATGAACCGGTGGAAACGGTGAGCGGCTTGCGCTTGATCCGACAGCTCGATGTCATTCGTCCGGCGGATCCGGAGGAAACTGCAGGCGCGTTTGTGGCGGCCGCTCAGCGCATCGACGGACCGACATTGCTCGCGCTCACGCGGCAAAATGTTCCGATGTTGAATGAGATCGATGTAAAAACACGGCGCGAAGGCGTGC
This sequence comes from uncultured Chthoniobacterales bacterium, assembly GCA_955652855.1. The sequence goes on from CATPCN010000522.1 coordinate 5,796, forward strand.
TACGCGGTGGTTACATCGCGAAAAAGGAAAAAGGGAAACTCGATATGATTTTTCTCTCGTGTGGCAGTGAATTGCAGCATGCCATGGCCGCGGCGAAAGAACTGGGCGACGGCGTGCGCGTGGTTTCAATTCCTTGCTGCGAACGTTTCGAGCGCGAATCGCAAAAATATCGCGACGAAGTTTTGCCGAAATCGTGTCGCAAGCGCATCGCGATCGAAGCCGGCGTTCCGGAGATTTGGTATCAGTATGTCGGGCTCGATGGAAAAGTGATCGGGCTGCATCGCTTCGGCTTGAGCGGGCCCGGCGGCGAAGTAATGAAAGAATTTGGCATCGACGCCAAGCACGTCGTCGAAGCAGCGAAATCGCTCTAAACTTATTGTCGATCTTGTCGCCGCGCAGCGGAAACGTCGGTCGCTTAGATCGACATTAAAACGCTTCGCCCGGCTCGGTCACGTTGCGCGCGCGATCTTCGAAGCGTGTGAATTCCTTCAAAAAGGTCAGCGGAATCTCGCCAATCGGTCCGTTGCGCTGCTTGGCGATGATTAATTCCGCTTCGCCCGCTTTCTCCGCGCGCGCTTCTTCGTCTTCCTCGTAAATTTCCGGCCTAACGAGTAATCCAACCAGATCCGCGTCCTGTTCGATCGATCCCGATTCGCGTAAATCGCTCAAGCGCGGCTTGCCCCCGGAACGTGCCTCCGGTTGGCGATTCAACTGTGCCACGACAATCACTGGAATTTTCAAGTCTTTCGCGAGCGCCTTCAGACCCGCGGAAATTTCCGAAATTTCAAGCTGTCGATTGTCCTGCGCGCGGCGCGATGTCGATCTTAGCAACTGCAGATAATCGACGATGAGCAGTTGTATATCCTGCTGCGCTTTGAGCCGGCGCGCTTTTGCGCGGAGTTCGAGAATGCTAAGTCCCGCGCTGTCATCGATAAAAATTTTCGCTTCAGCCAATTTCGAAGCAGCGGCGGTCAGGTTCGGAAAATCGCGATCGGCCAAAAATCCTTCGCGCACTTTTTGCAAATTCACGCGCGCTCTCGAGCAAAGCAGCCGTTGCACAAGTTGTTGGCTGCTCATTTAGAGACTGAAAACTGCGACGGGAAGTTTGCCTTGAATCGCGACGTGCTCCGCGATGTTCATGGCCAGAGCCGTTTTTCCCATGCTCGGCCGTGCCGCGATCACGATCATTTCCGACGGATGCAAACCGTTCGTCATGCGATCGAGTTCAATAAAGCCAGTGGAAATGCCCGTGATGCCGCCGCGGTTCTCGTAAAGCTTCTCGATCGTTTCGATCGCTTCCATCACCTGATCTTTCATCGCGACCATCTGGCCTTTGAAGCGGTCCTCGCCCACGGAAAAAATCCGTTGCTCCACTTCATCGAGCAGCTCGTTGACTTCGTCCTGCTCCTCGTAAGAACGACGCACGCTCTCGGTGCAGGCCGCGATGATCTCGCGCAGAATGTGTTTCTCGCGAACGATCTCGAGGTAATAGCCGACGTTTGCGGCCGTCGGCACAAACGTGAACAGACTTGTGACAAACGCCGCTCCGCCCACGGTATCGAGCAGATTACGGTCGCGCAGAACTTGCGTGAACGTGATCAGGTCAACTGCCTGGCCTACGTTCCAAAGATCAACAAGTGCGGTGTAAATCGTTTGGTGCGCGGGAACATAAAAGTATTGCTCGTTAATTTTCTCGATGCACTCGGCGATAATTTCCCGCGGCGAGATGAGCATCGAACCCAGCACGCCTTGCTCGGCCTCGACGCTATGAGGCGGCGTGCGGTGAATATCCTGCGAAGAACCTGTGAGTGACTTCCCGTCGCGCGGGCCGCCATTTTTTTCCGGCCAGCCTCGGCCGGGCGTTTTGCCCGATTCTTTACGAGGCTTCTCAGCAGTCCATGAGGACGGTTGAGTTGCCATTTATTTCTGTTCTTTGTGTCTTCGGAAAAATGAACGGTGCTTTTTCTCAGGCTCTAACGCGGTCGTTTCTTCCGCAGACTTCACCTGAAAATTGAAACGCGCAATAACATCGTGGTGCAATTTGATCTCCACTTCATGCTCGCCCGTGGTTTTGATCGGATGACCGAGCACGATTTTATGTCGATCTATTTCGTTGCCGATCTCGTTCTTGATCCGCGTCACTAAATCTTGCGCGGTGATCGAGCCGAACGCTTTCCCCGTCTCGCCGGTTTCGAGGGTAAAGACGACGCGCAGTTTATTGATGCGGCGCGCCAGCTCTTCCGCTTCGTTGAGCTCGCGAGCTTCGCGCTCGGCGCGCTTCGCTTTCAGATTATCAAGCTTTCGCATACTGGCGGGCGTGACTTCAAAGGCCTTTCCGTGCGGCAAAAGATAGTTGCGCGCGTAACCGCGGTGCACTTTTACGACGTCCGCTTCGGCGCCGAGGCCGGGAACGTTTTCACTCAGAATGATTTCAGTCGAAGGCATGGATTAAGGTGTGTCCGCACAAAAATTTTCGGCAACGGAGGCGCGAGGGACGAGTATAGAAGCGAGTCGAGCACTGTCAACGTCGCGACGAAATTAAATCATGCCGAGCTTCATCCGCCCGGCTTCGCTGATCATATTTTGGTTCCACGGCGGATCCCAAACGAGTTGCACATCAGCTTCGTCCACGCCGTCGATGCTTAAAATTTTGCTTTGCGCATCGTGCGCGATGGCCGGCCCCATTCCGCAACCCGGAGCGGTCAGCGTCATTTTCACTCCCACTTTTGTTCCGCCTTCCGGTTTCTTGACCAGCTGACAATCGTAAACCAGGCCAAGATCGACAATGTTCACCGGAATTTCCGGATCGAAACATTGGCGAAGTTGTTCCCAGACCGCCTTTTCATCGACGGCGCCAGTCGCGGCGGTGGGCTTCGGCGCGCCATTCGTGGTTTGCGACTTTTCAATTCCAAGCGCGTCCAAATCTTTGTTGGCGATGCGGGCGAGTCCGTGCGGTGTCGCGATCGTGTAACTACCGCCGAGAGTTTGCGTGATCACGCCCTTCGTGCCTGATTCGAGCGTCAACTTTTGGCCGCTTGGAATCTGAATCGCCTCCACGGCCCGGCTTAAAGTGAATTCAGTGTTTTCGTGCATAAAACTTTCCTATCCAACCTTCCACCAAATTAAGCGCATTGTCATTCCGAGCGGAGCGAGGAATCTCGCAGTCGAACGAACGCCGTTCCTTCAATCGAAAAGATTCTCGATTCCAGTGCGCGCCTAACCAAATGTGAGGTCCCTCGCTTCGCTCGGGATGACAAACAGAGGGACCGCTCGTTCTCATTTGTCGATCACCACTTTCACTTTCTGCGATTTCGCGCTCAACGACAACTGATCGATCAACGTCGGAGATGTCGATCTTGCGCTGGTCGATCTACTTTCTTCGCCGCTTAACGCATTTCGCAGCGCGCCTTCCACGAGTTGCGCGCAATGAATTTTCACCGGCGACAGCGGGCCGAGCGGCGCAGCCAACTGTTCCCCGCTCATCGATTTCGCTTCCGCGATTGTTTTGCCGGCGAGCATATCAGTCGCTACGCTCGCCACCGCGATCGCCGTCTGACAACCGAACGATTGAAACGTCACGCGATCGATAATTTTGCGGCCGTCCTGTTCTTTGAACTTGATCCACATCCGCAACATGTCGCCGCATTCGGGGCTGCCGACTGTGCCAATGGCATCAGCATTTTTCATCTCGCCGAGATTGCGCGGATTCTTGATCGCTTCCTCGATTCTCGATTCCAGATCGTCGCTCATGATTGTTCGACATGATATCGCGGCAACTTTGGATCGACATCGACGCTCCAGGCATCGATACCGCCGCGCAAACTTTTCACGTTCTCAAATCCTTGGCCTTGGAAATATGCAACCGCATCCAGGCTGCGCGCACCTTGATGATCGTAAACAACGAGAAGATTTTCGCCCGAGCATTTCGCGAGAATTTCTTGCATCAATTCTTGCGTGAACAAGTGCGCGTTGTCGATCTTGACCGCGGCGTATTCTTCCCGGGTGCGAACATCGAGAAGATAAATGTTTTCGCGACGCCCAATGCGATCAGCCAAATCACGTGGCTCGATTTGCATGGCGCGATCCGCGGTGTCGCTGGCGAGAATGTGATCGATCGCTTCATCGACATCAAGGCCCTCGTTTCGCGCACAAACTTGCGCGAGCGTTTCGTCCGGGCTAAAACCGCAACTGCTGCAACCGCCGATGTGATATTTACGAAAGAGCGCACGTTGCGCGCCGGGAAATTGCTCGAGCAATTCACGCATCGTGATGTTCGGATTGATCGCCGTTGCGGCGGAATTCATGTTCTTAGATTGTAGCGGCGGTCTATGACCGTCGCAAATATCCGGTGCTCGCAGAGCGCGGCTACAACTTATTCGGATCTTCCAGCAACTCGATGATGCGCTTGAGCAAACGGCCTGCGCCGCCGCCATCGAGGCTGCGATGATCGAAACTTAACGTGATCTGCGCTTCGGTCTTCGGAACGAAGTCATTTTTCGATTCATCCCATGAAGGAACCTTTTTGCCGGCACCCAAGCCGAGAAGCAGCGTTTGATCGGGAAGCGGAATGGGAGTTCCCCATTCCACGCCGAACGTTCCGAAATTTGAAACCGCCGCAATGCCGCCAGCTTGCATATCCGGGGAAATACGTCGCTTCCGCGCAAGATCGACCAGCTCGCCATATTTGGCCGTAAGATCGACAAGCGAAGTCTTGTCGGCCGCGCGGATGATCGGAACCATGATTCCATCCTCGGCTTCGACCGCGACGCCGACGTCAATGGAGTTCGCTTGCACAACGCGACCGCCAATTAGTTTCGCGGCGGTCGAAGGATTTTCCGCGATCGCGAGAGCAAGCGCGCGCACAGCGTAAAGCGCTGGGCCCGGTTTCGGATCGCGCGATTGTCGATCTTGCAAAACGGCATCGAGACGAACGGACGAACCGATCGTCGCGAGCGGTCGCGTCCAACTGCGTCGCATCGCATCGGCCACCTCGCTTCGGATCGCGGAGGCTTCGCTCGATTGTTGATTGTCGATGTTGTGCAGAAAATTTTCCAAATCCTTAACCGTCACCCGATGCCCCGCGCCCGTTCCAAAAATTCCAGCGAGATCTGCGTTTGTGAGTTGCAGCTCGGCCATCCGCGCGCGAACTCGCGGCGACAAAAACCCGGCGCCTTTCGCAGCGGCGGGAACAGGCAATCCGTCGGAACGTCTGACGCCTTCGCCATTTTTCTGCCGTGTTGCCACGGTAGATTGTTCTTCGCGTCCAGGAATTTCCTTGGCCACCGTTCCTTTCGGAGGTTCCGGAACCGTTTTCTTAAACTTGGCTGCGTCCGCCTCGCTTGCTTCGACATAACCAAGAACTGAGCCGACTGGGTAAGTTTCTTTCACCTTCGCGGTGATCTTGTCGATCTTGCCTTTGCACGGAGTTGTCACGCCCATGACGGCCTTGTTCGTTTCGACGTCGATGATTTCCTGATCGGCGGCGACGTTATCGCCCGCTTTCACTTTTACATCGACAATCGTCGCTTCCGCGATCGATTCGCCCAGCTGCGGCATGATGATTGGAACTTGCGGCATAAAATTATTCTCGAAGAAGTTTTCGCGCTTTCTCCGCGATCGTTTTCGCGCTCGGACGATGCGCGCTCCAAAGATTCGGATGATAAGGAATGGGCGTGTCCTTCGCATTGATGCGCGCCGGCGCGGCATCGAGCAAATGAAAACCTTCGCTCGCGACACGCGCGATCACCTCGGCCGTCGTGCCGCCCCACGGAAATGATTCGCCGACGCAAAGCAAGCGACCGGTGCGCGCGACGGATGCGAGCACGGTATCGGTGTCGAGCGGTTTGACGGTGCGAAGATCGACAACTTCAATTTCGAATCCTTCCGTCGCCATTTCCTCCGCGACCGCGAGACATTCGTGCAGCATCGCGCTGTAACTCACGATCGTGAGATCGCGCCCCTCGCGTGCAATACGCGCTTTTCCGACCGGAAACGATTCGGTCGGCAGTTTGTCGGCCTTGAGATGGTAATAAAGATATTTGTGCTCGCAGTATTTTTTTTTTAATGATATGGCGACCTCCGAGAGCTACATCGTGTAGGCGTCTGCGACGGTCGCCGGCGTCATCACGACA
>CATPCN010000523.1 GCA_955652855.1 uncultured Chthoniobacterales bacterium
GCTTCAAAAGCGCAACGCGGACGAGTTGCGTCGCTGGAAATGGTGGGCGCTCGGCATCGTCGCCGCGGTGCTTGCAGGTGCAATCGCGGCCCATTTCGGGCTCGGACTCAAATAGGGAGATCGCCATGGGACTCAAATTCAATGTGGACTGGGAGCACGCTGTCATGTGGACGACATCCGCCGTTGGCGGCGCGCTGGTAGCGTTCCTGGGACGGCAGGATCCGACCACGCTGGTCCAGGCGCTCAGCTCGATGCAGACGGCCAAACCGTTGCTCGCTGGTGCCCTCGTAGCGGTGCTGGGCTCGATGATCGCCACGGCGAAAAAGAGCTGGGTCGAGAAGCCCGCGAGCGCCGCTCCGCCCCCAATGGGCATCGACTTTGTTCCACGCTCGGCGCCCGTGGCGGGGGAAGTCCCCGTCGTTGTTCCACCACCCATCCCACCGAAGGAAGCCGCATGAACCCCTATCCGTTGCTGCTGACCGTCTCCCTCGCCTCGTGCGTCCCCGCACCGGGCCAGCCTGGTCCGACCGATATCGCTGTCTACGAACGCGAGCAGCTCACCTGCGTGGAGCAATCGAGCTCGCGCGCCGAGGTGGACCTGTGTCGCCACGCCGACCGCGCCGATTGGTGCGCGCACTGGCCCGCGGCGATCAACTGCGTGGTGGACGGAGGCTCCCAATGATGACCATGCTCCAAATTGTCGAGTGGCTCGCGGTCGCCGAGGGGCCTCTCCTGATTCAGCTCCAGCGCGAGCTCACCAACGCGATCGAGAAGCGGACGAACGTCTCGACCCTCCAAGCCGTGCTCGTCGCCGCCGAGGTGGCCGCGGACTTCGCGGAAGAAGTGAAATTCCCGCGAGGCTCGACGTAGGTGGCCGACCAGCGGGTTCCGCCTATGCACACGGCGATCGCCATTTCGGCGCTATACGCGGCGCTGCGCACGGCCTGGCGTGAGCAGGTGAAGGCGGAGCCCGCGCGATCTTCCCTGCTCGTCCTGATGGCCCAGTGGGGGCACGAGACGGACAACGGGAGGGCCTGCCTCAACTTCAACTGCGCGGGGATCAAGTGGACGCCTGGCTGTGGGGCGGATTACGCGCCCTATATGACCTGGGAGCTCGTGAATGGGGCGCGCGTCACCGTCGAGCAGAAGTTCCGCGCGTATCCCACGCTGGTCGATGGCGTGGAGGACTATATGCGCGTGCTTCGCCGCAATTTCGGCTACGCGTGGCCGGCGGTCGAAGCTGGCGATACGGCGGCGTTCGCCGCGAAGCTCAAGGCCCGCGGCTACTACACGGACACGCTTGACAATTACACGCGTGGGCTCGCCACGCGCTACGCGCAGATGGACGCGCTCGTCGGGGACGACACCCAGCCAGACGTCCAGCTCTACGCGGACGAGGCAGTCCGGCCGGTGCCCCCCTCGCCGGCAATTATCGGGACGGACGACGACGCGCAGCCGACCCCGCCCGGGGACCTACCTCCCGCCGCGGCCTGAGCAGCAGCGCCTCGACGGCCGCCGTGCCCGCGGTCACGGCGACTCGTCCGCTCCCTTCGGCTGCAACGTCTCCAGCAGGAATGCGGCTAGCAGGCGACACGCAGGCTGCTCGGGCTCGGCCACGCCATTCCGAGCCTGGGTCATCACGCTGCCCTTCCTTTCTGATCTTGCGCGCGCAGGCTCCCGCGCTGCATCGCCTCAAGCTCGCCGCACTCTTTGCAGAGTCCCGCGTAGTACCGAACGTTATGCCTCACCCACGAGTGCACCTCGCGTGGGTGGTCGTACTGGTGATCGAACTTGAACTTGTCCGCCAGGTGGCAGCAGCGCGCGCAAAGCCGCTGCACCTCGCGCTTCTTCGTCGCCAGCTCGTAGGAGAGCACTTCGATCGCGAGCTTCGATTCAGCCAGCACCGATTTCCAAATATCCACACCACTCATTGGCCCACCCCTCCGATCTTCTGCGGCGCGCCCGTCTGCTTCCGGAGCGCTAGCGCCTGCCGGTCGAACTCGTCCTCCCTCGCCTTGAGGCGCCGCCTGACCGCCCAGGGGTCCTCCTGCGTCTCGGGCGGCCTCACGTAGCTCCCGTTGCTCACGGGCCGCCTGTCGCGCTCCTGGCGCTCACGCTTGGCCTCCCGGACACACCACGCCTGCCACTGGCCAGGCACGTTCAGAAACTTACCGGCGTGGTAGCCGCAGAACTTAAGCCACGCCCCCGGGATATCCTGCACACAGCAGAGCTCAGCCGTGGCGTGCAGCTCTGCGTCAATTTCGTCCTTCGGCGTGACGTAGCGCTCCCCCGAAGAGGGCGCGGAAGGGGTCCGTATCCGGGCCCCGCTTTGAGCTTCCGCAGCGGGCTCCGTAACGCCGTCGTTACGTAACGACCGTAACGGCTCTCGCGCGTCTGATCCGAGACTCTCTCTCTCTTTATCTGCTGTTAAATCAGATCTAAGAGGAGAGTCTGAGACGCGCGCGACCCCCGAAACCGTAACGGAACCCGTAACGAAACCCGTTACGTTACGTAACGACGTTAGGGCGTCCGAAAGGCACCCCTCGAGGTACGCAATTCGGGCACGCAACTCCCCCTCGACGTCGCCCGAAACAAGGCGGGCACGGTAGTCCCGCTGACGCTCTGCGTTGGACTTCATTCGGACGCCTCTTGGGTGCGAGGTAGGCGCTTGAGCGCAGAGAGCACCGTGGAGTGGTCGAGCCCAAGCAAGCGACCAGCCGAGGCCGCACTGAACCCGCAGGCGTTCACCAGGTGCCCCAGGAACGCGTGGCGTGCCCGAACAACCTCCGGGGCCCTAGACCGACCCAAAAGCTCGCCCAGGGTCACGTGGGCCGCCCTAGCAGTACGCTCGCCCTGTTCCGCGAGGTCGCGCACCTCGAGCTCGGCGAGGATGGCTGTTGCGGGCCTCATGTCTCGACCTCGACCGGCTCGCAGCGGCGGCGAAGTTCCGGAGGCATTCTGTCCACCGTCGCGAGGGCGATGCCGCGTGACGAGTACGTGAGCGGGTGCTCCGGCTCGACGTCGAATTTGTAGACCGTGGGAAGCCCTCCGGGAGGGAAGCCGATTCCCACAAGCGTCTCAGGCCAGAGCGACCCGCCCGTCCGCTGAATCACCCAGCGCGTAGAGGTGGCCCTCATTGGCGCCCCGCCGCTTCGCGCGCGTCGACGCATTCGCAGCGCACGCACGCGGGGTCATTGCAGGGCCAGCATGGGTCCTCGTCCTCGACCCATGTCGCCAGGTCTGGGTATCCGTCGGCGCCGCTCCCTACGCTGAGCACCACGCGTCCAGGGAAGCCGCACGCGGCGCATGGCCCGCGCATACTTTCGTCGTATTGCGGAGCGTACGCTCGCGCGATCCCGCAGCAATGCGGGCAGGTGAGCAGGTTCGCAATGAGGATCATCGCGCAGCCCTCCTGGCAGCAAGGAGCTCACGGAAGCAGGCTAGGCACGACGCGCGCTTCGCAATCCTCGCACGGGGCGTCGTCGTGTCGTATTCCACGCCGCATGCCTCGCAGCGCACCCGGTATTTCGGAGAATCCCCGTCTGCGCCGGCTGGGCGAAGCTGCGCAACGATTACGACGCCCATCACCGCCCCGCCGCGTGGGGTCCGTCGACAAGCACCGGCGTCGCCGTCCCGTAGAGTCTGTGGAGGCGCCGAATCTCCCCCTCGAGATTGCGCACCTGCGCCACGAGCCACTCGTTGTTTTTGATCGCGATGCGAAGCTGCTCGCGCAGGCGCGCCGCCTCGACTCCCGCGGGTCCAGGAGGGCAGCCCACGCCCACGGGGTCGCAGCGATCTTCCTCGCTCACGAGATCACCCGCCCCGCGTCGAGGGCTAGACCGAGTAGCGCGTCGGTGGCCTCGCGAAGGGGGAACGACAGCCCATTAGCCCCCCACGTATCATCACAACCTGCGCGACCAGCCGCCATAACGGCTTGTTTTGAAGCGTATTCGGTGTTTTGGACTGACGGACTGAAAATCCCCGTGTCGGCGGTTCGATTCCGCCCCTGCGCACCTGCTAAAGCGCTTGTTTTCTCGGTCGCAACGCTCGACTCGACCGTCGCGCCACTGGCGCCGGATGCCACTGAATCGTCAGCTATAGCGCCCATTAGCAGCTCACCTCCGACGCACCTCTCGAGCAGCTTTCCAAGCGCTTCCGTGGTGAGCCGACCGTACGTGCGCTCCACCATACGTCCGTCGGCGTGGCCCATCGCGACCGCGATGTGGTTCGGCTCGACACCCATCTGTCGGAGCCACGTCCCGAAGGTGCGCCTGAGGTCATTCGGGGTCACCGACGGGATGCCTGCGTGCTTGCAGGCAACCGCCAGGTCACGTCGAACGCTCGCCCATGGCGCGAATGCCGGGCCAGCGCCCTGGTGGTACGCGTTCTCATGCGCCCAGTGGATGAGTATGTCGAAGACGCGAGGGACGCGTCGGTCAGCGCCAAGAGTCTTGGTGCCGCGAAGGTGAATGTTCGGGCCGGCCCCCAGGTCGAACCCGGTCGCGCGGAGCGATTCGCTCCACCGCGCACCGGTCGCCACGATGAAAGTCACGTGGGCTGCCCGTCCGGGCGTCAGCTCGCGCCGTAGCGCCATGAACTCCTCGGGAGACAGGGCACGGCTCCGCGGACGGTAGTCGTCGTCGAGCTCCGGAATCACGGACGCGGGATCGCCTGCGTACAGCCCGTTCCTCTTCGCGAGGTTCAGCGCCGCCTTCAGAACGCGAAGCTCTTTCTTGATGGTTGTCCGCATCGCCCCCTCGACCAGGCGCTTGTCGACGTAACCGAGCATTAGGGGATGGGATATGTCCGCCGCGCGTGCAGGGAGCAAGCCGACGAGCGCTCCCGCCTTGACGCGCACGTGGTGCAGCGTCCCCGCCGATCGCCCAAGGCGTTCCCGCGAGCGATAGTATTCGTCTAGGACGCGCTGTGTCGTGGCCTTGTTCGCCGCCGCGTAGGCAGGATCAACGGCTTCGCGTTCGAGCGTCGCGAGGACGCTTTCTGCGGCCCGCTTGTCGGTGCAGAGGGTGGAGACCCTTCGGGTGCCCCCTCCCCGCTTTGGGACCCACGCAAACCAGACGCGCCCTCGTTTGAAAAGCTTGGCCATCGTCGTTCCCTCTCCGCTTTTAGCCACAGGTCCAACGCTTCACGACTGACCTTCACGAGCCGCCCAATCGGCTGCGGCCCCGCCTTGCCGATCACGTCGTACGCGGTGCGCAGGCTCACCCCGAGCTCACGCGCCACGTCGAGCGCCGACAGGTACTTGCTCACCGCACGCCCCGGATGATCCGCGAGCCCCATGCCACGAGCTGGTAGCCCCACAGCTCGAGCCGAGCACCAAGCCTGGCGCGCAGCGGAGGCACAGGCGTCACGCGCAAGTGCTCAGCCCACCAGTCCGGATGCTCGCCAAGCAGGCCGTCTGGCCACGTGTCGTGGCGAAACTCGTGCGTCTCGCGCTCCGATTGTGCGGTCACGACCCGGACCCGTCC
>CATPCN010000524.1 GCA_955652855.1 uncultured Chthoniobacterales bacterium
ACGAACATCAAACTCTCCTCGGGATATTTTTCGAGTAAGCGCTTCAGTTCCGGTCGCCCAAATCCAGGCGCGAGCGTTTTGTCTTCGCAACATTTGATTTTCAATTTCGCCGCTGCGATTCCTGCGGTCTGCGCCGCGCGAGGCAGCGGACTCGTCAGAATCAACGAAGGACATGCGTCGATCCGCGCCAGATAGCCCGCGACTTCGCGCATTTCTTTTTTTCCGCGCTTGGTCAGCGGACGTTCGTCGTCAGATTTCTTCCAGTCGGGCCAATCGGCTTCGCCGTGCCTGAGAAAATAAAGCTCCATGTCGATCTTATGCGCCGCTGCATCACATGATGCGCCACTTCGCTCGGCGCGTCCGCGGATCGATTTGCCACAAACGAACTCCGCCGAGAAATGCGTTTCGATTATGACCAAGCGCTATTCCGGCTGGAAGTTGGTCGAACTTTTTGACGTTGCCGCCTCCTAAAACAACATAATCCGCGATGAGTGATTTCTTCAGTTGCATAACGGCACGCGTGACTTCGCGTTTCCATTTCTTTTCGCCGAGTTCCGCGATGCCCGGCTTTCCTAAAAATTCTTCAATGACTCTCCGATCGCGATACGGCAGATCGCCTAACTCGAGCGGAAGAACGGTGTCTCCCCAAACAAGCGTGGAACCGAGCCCGGTCCCGAGGCCGAGGAAAAGCATCCGCTTGCCGCGATAACTGCCGAGCGCCTGCATAGCCGCGTCGTTAATGATGTGCACCGGTTGGCCGAGCGCTTTCTCGAAGTTAAAACCGACCCAGCCTTTACCAAGATGTTTCGGCTCGCTCATGATGCGCCCGTCGCGCACGGGTGACGGAAACCCCATTGAGATCGCATCGAAGTTCCATCCCTCGACCGCTTCTTTGATTTCGGAAACCATCTCGCGCGGCGTCATGCGAGGTCCTGATTTGAATTTCCGTTTCTGAGCGCGCGAGATCATCAGCTTCACATGCGTGCCGCCAACATCGACAACGAGAATTTTCTTCTTCATAAACGCTCGACCCGCGCGACGGTGATGGGAACGAGTTTCGCCGTCTGCGTCTTTTTTTTCTGTTTAAGCTTTTTTGTCTGACGCCGGGAACGCTCGCGAAATTGCAATTGGGCCTGCTCGCGCGGCTCTTTCCCCTCCGGCTTCAGCCGCCGATAACTTCCGTCCGGCTGGAGCTCGCGCGCTTTCACCCGGTCGTGGAGAAATTTCGGCAACACATCGGCGATGATCTCATCACGCAACGCCGGAGCTTCCACCGGAAAAGCGATCTCGACGCGCCGGACAAAGTTTCGCGGCATCCAATCCGCGCTCGCTAGAAAAACATCGGGCTTGCCCGCGTTTCCAAAATAATAAATGCGGCTGTGCTCGAGAAATCGACCGACGATGCTTGTGACCCGAATGTTTTCGCTCAAGCGCGGAATTTTAGGGCGCAAACAACAAATGCCGCGCACCATCAGATCGATCGTCACGTCGGCGCACGAAGCCTCGTAAAGTTTTTCGATGATCTCCTGATCGACGAGCGAATTCAATTTCGCAATGATGCGCCCCGGCTTGCCGGCGAGCGCGTGATCTCGTTCGCGCTCGATCAATCCGATCAGCCGTTTGTGAAGATCAAACGGGGCCACCATCAATTTCTTCAGACCGGGATAACCGGCGAGCCCGGTGAGCGTGTTAAAAACGGCTGCGACTTCTTCCGTCAATTCTGGCTCGGTCGTGAGCAAACTGAAATCTGTGTAAGTGCGCGCAGTGCGCGGGTGATAATTTCCGGTGCCTAAGTGCACATAATGACGAAGGCGATCGGCGTCGCGACGCACGATGAGCAGCGCTTTGCAGTGCGTCTTTAAACCAACGACGCCGTAAACGACGTGCGCTCCAGATTCTTCGAGTCGGCGCGCCCATTGAATGTTGGCCGCTTCGTCAAAACGCGCGCGCAATTCCACCAGCGCCGTAACCTGTTTGCCCGCGCTGGCCGCATGAATCAATGCTTCGACAATCGGCGAATCACCGCTTGTGCGGTAAAGCGTGATTTTGATCGCGAGCACTTGCGGATCCTGCGCCGCTTCTTCGACTAGTTCGACAATCGGATCGAAACTTTCGTAGGGATGATGCAAGAGCACATCCTGCCGGCGCATCACTTCAAAAACATCGACATGCGGCGGCAGCGCCGGGTCGCGCACCGGTTGAAACGGCCGGTCTTTCAATTTCGCAAATGCATCATTCGCAATGAGCGGCGCGAGATGAGTCAGCGAGAGCGGACCATCGAGTTTGTAAAGATCAGGCTCGGCTAGATCGAAAAACTCGAGGAGCAACTCCTGAAAATCTTTTGGACAGTCTGGTTCGACTTCCAACCGGACGGCGTCGCCCCGGCTCGATCGTCGCAATTCCTGCTCGATCGTGCGGAGAAGATTTTCCGCCTCTTCTTCATCGATGTAGAGATCGCTGTTCCGCGTCACCCGAAATGCGTGCACGCCTTCGAGTTTCAAACCGGGAAAAAGTTCGGCGATGTGATGTTTGATGAGCGACGCCAGATAAATGTAATCCCACGGCTCGTCGTCGCCCTTGCCGCGCGGCATCAAAATCAGCCGGGGCACGACGCGCGGCACCTGCACGATCGCGTGCAGCGGTTCGCTGTCTCGCGAAGTGCGCGCACGCACGAAGAGATTGTGGCTCTTGTTCAACAACTGCGGAAATGGGTGGCTTGCATCGACCGCTAGTGGCGTCAGCATCGGGAAAACTTCTTCCTGAAAATAGCGGTGCGCCCAGGCCGCGCGCTTCGCGCTCAATTGCGCGACTTCGCGAATGCGAATGCCGTTTTTCGCGAGCTCGGGAACAAGCTCATTTTTCCAGAGCGAATACGAGGCCGCCATCAGTTCGCGCACCACGCGCTGAATGTTCTGAAATATTTCGGTCGGGCTTAAACCATCGGGCCCGACATTGCTTGTCTCGCTCTCGATCTGCTGCTTGATGCCGGCGACGCGGATCTCAAAAAATTCGTCGAGGTTGGAACTGAAAATCGTGAGAAATTTTACGCGCTCGATCAGCGGCTGCGTTGGATCCTGCGCTTCCTCCAGCACGCGACGATTGAACTCGAGCCAGCTCAGTTCGCGATTGATAAAATTTTCCGGAGCGGAGAATCGGCCTTGGGGAAGGATGGGCGGAGGAACAAACTCCGCGCTGGCCACCGTTTCTTCGAGGCTTTTTAACGCGGTGGTCGGCTCCATAAGATCGACATAATAATGGCGTAAGCAGTCGAGTCTGCCGAGCGCGATTTATTCGATGCTAGGCGGAAGCGACGAAAGGCTGGTGCCGGATATCTTCGGCGGCGGCAGCGTAAACCGCATCTTCCGCGATGTTCGTTGCGTGGTCGCCGACACGTTCGAGGCAGCGCGAGACGAAAATCAAATTCAGATAACCGCGAAGTTGTTCCGGGTCTTCCGCCATCCGTTCAGTAAGGCGGCGGTTCGCGGACCTGCTCATGTCGTCCAGATCTTTGTCTCGCGGAATGACCGCGCGCGCAAGATCGACATCTTCACGGACAAACGCGTCGATGCTGTCTTTGAACATCAACAAGGCGTGTGCCTGAATCGGAACGATCAATTCCATTTCCGTCAGCGGCGGGTGTTGATTTAACTTACGCGCTCGACGCGCGATGTTGGTCGCTTGATCGGCCACGCGCTCGATGTTGGGGGAGAGCTTCATCGCGGCAACGACTCGCCGCAGATCGGACGCCACTGGTTGAAATCGCAGCAGCACGTCCACGCCATCTTTGTCGATCTGCTTTTCAAGTTGATCGATTTCTTCATCGTCTGCGATGGCGTTGGCGCAGAGATCGTCGTCCCGCTGGAGCAAGCCTTTGATCGCGCGATCGAAACTGCGCTCGGCCAGCCCAGCCATCATCAGGACATTGTTCCGCAATGAAGCGAGCGCTTCGTCGAATGTTCCAAGAATATGTTTCGGGGCGATCATGCGTCTTCAATCAACCAAAGCGGCCAGTAATGTAATCTTCAGTCCGCCGCTCGCTCGGATTTGTGAAAATCTTCGTTGTCGATCCAAACTCGATTAATTGGCCGAGGTAAAGGAACGCGGTGTAATCAGAGCAACGTCCAGCCTGCTGCATGTTGTGCGTCACAATCACGACTGTGTAGTTGGCGCTGAGCTCATGAATAAGTTCTTCGATTTTCGCCGTCGCGATCGGATCCAGCGCCGAGGCTGGCTCGTCCATCAGGAGAACTTCGGGTTCCACCGCGATGGCACGTGCAATGCAAAGCCGTTGCTGTTGACCGCCGGAGAGGCTGACGCCCGGCTTGTGCAAATCATCCTTCACTTCGTCCCAAAGCGCCGCCATGCGTAACGATTGCTCGAGTCGTTCGCGAAGAAACGCGCGGTCGCGCACGCCGTTAAGTTTTAAACCGACGAGAACATTTTCTGCGATCGACATGGTTGGAAATGGATTCGATTTCTGAAAAACCATTCCGATGCGACGACGAATGAAGACCGGATCGATATGCGGCGCATAGATGTCTTTGCCGGCGAACAATATTTTGCCTTCAATGCGCGCGTTCGGAACCAGCTCATGCATCCGATTAAGCGCACGCAACAAACTCGATTTGCCGCAACCGCTCGGGCCGATGATGGCCGTGATTTTCTTCGACGGAATGGCGAGCGTAACATCTTCGATCGCTTTTTTCTCGCCGTAGTAGATCGACAATCGCTCCACTTCAAACGCCGGTGGCCGCTCGTGCGCGACGTCAGTCAGGGCCGCATGAGAAATCACGCGTTGTGGCGGTATTGACGCTGGCGAAATCATTGGCGGATCAATTGTGGCGGTGCTTTCCATCAAAGAACTCTGGCGACTCGTTCGCGAGTGAGAAAGCGAACGATAAGATTAATGAAAAAAAT
>CATPCN010000525.1 GCA_955652855.1 uncultured Chthoniobacterales bacterium
CCGGCATGCCGATGTCGGCGAGCGCGCGCATGGCCCCGACCTCACCCGCAAGATCGAACAGACTGCGGGCGAAATCCGGCACGTTCAGTGCCCGAGCGAAGCCTTCGATGGGCTCAGCGGCGGCGGCTCGGTTGTAGGCGACCGCGTGCGGCAGGAGGATCGTATGCGTCTCGGCATGCGGCAGGTCGAAAGAGCCGCCCAGCGTATGGCAAAGCTTGTGGTGTAGCGCCATCCCAACAGAGCCGAGGCAGATGCCGCACAGCCATGCTCCGTACAACGCCTGCCAGCGCGCTTCGCGGTCACGCGGCGATGCAACGATCCGCGGCAGCGCCGCGAACAGCGCGCGCACGCCCTCGACGGCCATCATGGTGATGATGGGATTGCGATCCTGCGCATACGCAGCTTCCACCGCGTGCGCGATGGCGTTGATGCCGCTCGTGCCGGATAACTTCGGCGGCAGCGTGAGCGTCAGATCGACGTCGTAGATGACCACCTCGGGGAGTACCTTGTTGCTGCGTTGCGTGACCTTGATGCCTGCCTTCGTCTCGCCCAGGATCGGCGTCATCTCGGATCCGGCGTAAGTCGTGGGCACGACGATCTGCGGCAAATCGGTCCGCAACGCGAGGGCTTTGGCGAGGCCGGTGGTTGATCCACCGCCCACCGCGATCAGCCCATCGATGCTGTCGGCGGCTACACGCGCCATCGCCTGGTCGGTCACTTCGACCGGCGTATGCATCGTGGCACCGGAAAAAACGCCGGCCGCGAGCGGCGCGAGCCGCTCGGCGAGTTCATCGGCGGACGTCTTTTGCTCGGGAGTGGCTAACACGAGTGCACGCTTCAACCCCAGGCGCGCAACCTCGACCGGAAGCTGAGCGATAGTGCCGAAGCCGAATAGCACGCGGTAAGCGTGGCTGGTGTAGACGAACGGTTGCATGGTGATCCCGAGGGGTATCTCAGGCTGCGCGAGCAGCCGCGGTCAGGCGTGCGACGCGCTCGGCGTCAGCAGCCGCGATATGATCGGAGCGGCCGCATCCCGCGGCGGGTTCTGCGAATCGCCGAGGATGAGGCCGTTCGCCCTGCCGAGGAGGCCAGGGAGGTCGCCAATCTGAGCAATGTCAAGTTGCTCGTTCGCGATGGCCTCGTTAACCACCGGACCTCCGCGGTGAAACGAGAACTCGAACTTGATGTTCGGGTCGTTCTTGAACTCTTCCGCGATGTACCTTCGCGCGTGCGCCAATGCACCGATGCCGTTGCGTGAATACCGTTGATTGGCCGGACCGACATCGGCGAAGCCGAGGCGCACTATCACAGGATCCGCCGCTGCAGCAAATCCAGTGTCCAGCGTGGAAACAGCAAGCAACGCGGTTGCTATCACTGATCCTCCTCCAGCGTATCGCGCAATTTGTTTCGGCTATTGAAAATTGCTAGAGCTTCGTTGGAGTGATGCAACGACGCCGACGCACAGGTGGCGAACGCATTCGTTGCAGCCGCCCGCATCGCCCTCGTGCAATTCGATGGCACGCCGAATCCTAAGAGGTTGCGAGTACCGGTGTCGATAACAGACGTCACATTTGCCCTATGCATGTTCTGCATGTCACCTATCTTGCTTCGGCGGGAGGCGAAAAGTTGCGTTGGGTTGTCCACAAGAAGCCGTTGTCGCAACGCAGCATCCGGTGCGAACTTGGCGCACAGATCAGCAAGCGCGGAGTCGTCCGGCATGCGGGCTGCATCGAAGTAGCCTGACTGCGGCCAATCGGTGCTCCATACCATCCGTCCCGACGCTGCCTCGAGGAGCGCGCGGGCGAACGGAACTACATCTACAAAGGGGAAACCCGCGCGACTGATGCGGTCGGCTCCCGTAAGCTTCACCCATACGCCACCCCCTCGATGACTTCGAGTGGCAACGCATTCGCGCCCCGGGAGGAAAATGGAGGTTGAGAATTCCGAAGGTCAGCGTACGTATGGGTCACCCGAGCCTGGATGGGGCATATCCCGCAGGACGTCACGCAGCACCTGTGCGACCTGCACTGTCCGCCCTTCGCGGGCCGACAGCGCAGCCGCTTCCGCAATGGCTTGTGCAGCAATGCCGTCGTCGAGCGTTGGCACGTCGCATTCACCGTCTAGGACGAAGCGCGCGAACCCGTCGATCGCTCGGGCAAAGGCATCCTCGAAGCGGTGCATGAAGCCGTGCGGGAATCTCGCGCCCAGCACGCCGGACGCGTCGGCGCGCAACATCGACGAATGGGCGCCGCCCGCCACCCGCAGTCCGCCGGTGGCGAAGATCTCGTCGAAGCCGTACGCAGCTCGGCGCGTGTTGTCGATCTGGCAGAACGCGCCGTCGTCGAGGCGCAGCTGCATCACACAAGTATCGACGTCGCCCAGTTCGCCGATGAACGCGTCGGCGAGCGCTGCGCCCATGACGGAAATCTCGACCACTTCGCGGCCGGCGAGAAAGCGCAGCAGGTCGAAGAAGTGGATGCTCTTGTCGCGATAGATGCCGCCCGAGTGCTCGATGTATTCGCGTGACGGCGCTTCGTTGGGACCCCTCGACGTCATGCGTACGATCTGTACGCGTCCCAACGCTCCCTGACGCAGATCGTCGCGCAACGCCCGGTAGATTAGGTCGAAGCGACGATTAAATCCGACCATGATCGGAACCGGGCTGGCGCGCAACGCGGTCGCCGTGCGCAGCACTTCGCGAAAATTGAGATCGATGGGCTTTTCGAGATAAACCGCCTTGCCGGCACGTGCAGCCGCGATGGTGGCCGTCGCGTGCGTGTCGGTGGATGAGGCGATGACCACCGCGTCGATGTCCGTGTGGAGCAACTCGTCCAGCGTAGCCGTCGCGTGACCGCCGTGTTTCGCGGCCAGCGCCTGCGCGCGTGCGGCGTCAACGTCGTGGACGGCGGCGATCCGCATGCGCGGATGACGTGCGATGTTGCCGGCGTGCAGGTTGCCGATGCGCCCCGCACCGATCACGCCCATCCGCAACGTCATGGAGCGCTACCCCTTGCAGCGGATCAATCTGCGCC
>CATPCN010000526.1 GCA_955652855.1 uncultured Chthoniobacterales bacterium
AGCAAAACTTTCCATCTCGCGATCCACATTGCAGCGGCGCAAAGCGAACGGCCGTTTGTCGCCGGATGAATCCGACAAGGTCATGCGATTTGCGCGACTGCTTGAACACGCGACGGATGTTTTTGGCGACATCGAAAAGGCACGGGCCTGGTTGAAACATCCGCAATACGGTCTCGGTGGCGCTGTGCCGTTGGATTATGCGGAAACAGAAATTGGCGCGCGCGAGGTGGACAATCTTCTAGGGCGAATCGATTACGGCGTGTATTCCTAAAACGCGATGGCCTCGGCGTGGCGGATCGTGCGCGCGAGTCGCGAGAAGACAGCGTTTACTGGAGAAGGCCCGTGGCGATATGGAGGCCGATGGAACTCGCCGGGCGTGTATGTCGTCTATGTGAGCGAACATCAATCCGCCGCTGCGTTTGAGGTCTTCGCCAATCGCGTGCCGTTCATTCTCGAGGAAAAATACAAAGCGTTCCACCTGCAGTGGCCGGACGGTCTCACGGAGATCTTTTCGGTAAAGAAATTGCCGACGAATTGGCGCGTTTCTCCTGCGCCAGCGGAGACCATGGAAATCGGCGACCGCTGGGTTCAGGACCGGCGTTCCGCAGTGTTGGCTTTGCCGAGTGCGATCAGTCCAGCCGATACAAATTTTCTGTTAAATCCCGAGCATCCAGACTTCAAACGCATTCGCATCGCACGACCGATCGCTTTTGAATTTGACCAGCGCCTGCTCGGCCGCTGAAACAACACGCGCCGGTAATGGATTTCTCACAAGATCGACAAGCAAAAATCGAGATTAGCCAATCTAGAATCTGCAATTTTGACGCATGCGCCACGCTAATCTCACCGGTCCCTCACGTTCGAGCCGATTCTCATGGAGCGAATCTGGGGGCTGAGTTGTTTGGCAAAGACCTTCGGGTTGCTAGCCGACATTGGTGAATCGTGGGAGATTGTAGATTGTCCCGAAGCGCAAAGCGTCAGTAAAGTGCTGCTGCGTTGCGCGGCAAACGTGAGCAAAATCCGATTCATCTTATCGAGCCGGTTGCGAGTGTTTCCGCCGGAGCGAAACCCCATCCAGGCGCGCCCACGCACGGGGGGAGCGTGCATTCATCGGTGCATCTCTTCCACTGGAAAAAACGGTTTATCAGCTTCGGTGCAGGATGGCAACTGAATTCAGGATTTAAACAAATCGTTCCCGGCGGGAATCGAACCCACATTTAAGGTTTAGGAAACCTCCGTTCTATCCGTTGAACTACGGGAACAAATCACGATCTCGAGAAGGTTTTGTCACCTGTTTTAGTCACCTTCTCGTGATTTTCATGCGGTTTTCCGCACAGTTTAGAGAGGGTAGCGAGATTTTTTCAGCTGAGCAATAAAAACAGGTTTACGCTTTCTCGGCTGGTGGGTAGTACAATGATGGTGGAAGCCCATAACGAGCCAAAACGCGAATTCAGGAAAATCAAACGCGTTCCGAACCTATACCGGCGTGAAGTGTCGGGGGTCTATTACCTTCTGGTCAAACGCAATGGACGGCAGTTCCGACGGTCCCTGAAAACGACCGACTTTGCCCTCGCGAAGCGTCGTCTGCGAGAGTTCGAGGACAAAGCGTCGAGACTCGCGGGTTCACAGGCCAACAAGAAGGCAACGGGAGAGGCTGCGGATTTCGTGGAGTTTCCCGCTGGCTGGGACATTTAGACGGCGGGGTGTTGGTCGGAAAAACCTACGAGGCGTGCGATCAAGACAGTGAGGTAAATTTAGAACAAAAAGAAGCAGCAGCGAAATCAGCAACACCAAATGTCGCGCGTGCTCGAACACACTCAACATATTCTCGATGCGCGTTGCCATCACAATTGCTCATTTTGGGGCGTCGGACTTCCTCGCACTCCTTAAACCGCTTGCGTGTTGAAGTAGTGGTTAGTCAATTTTGCCTCGCGCTTGTTTCGTCGCGACTGGGGGTTACCTACAGGAGCTTGCGTGGATCATAGGGCTGAGTCCATGCCCTCTTGTGTAGGTCTCAGTGCAACGGGCCATTCTTGCGGGCTTCCACAAGCTTGTCGGGACTCCAACGTCTCGTGGCAGCGAACTCATGGCTTTTTTGGTGTGCTCCGTTTGAGCCGAAAGCCATCCGCCATCGCGCCATAGCCCATCGAATATTCGACGAGACCGACGCCTTTTTTCCAAACAACCTTTTTGAAATGGCCGGAGCCAGTATGGCTGGCCTGATAAATGCATTGGTCGCCTTTCAGTTCAATCGTCGTTTGCCAAGGCCCGTCTTCGTGGGTGAATTTACCGCTCGTAATTCCGTGAATGTCGCCAGGCTCGGATTCTGGCGGTTTATCCATCGCTGAAATGTTTTTAACCGCGGCTTCATTGTTTTCTTCGTTGAGCAGGACGATGCGATCATCTGTAACGACAAAATATTCTGGCTCGATCCTGCGTGGCCGGGACGCGCGGGACTTGAGATCGGTAAATTCAATCTTGAAAATCGCGCCCCACGACATTTTCGCGACGCGCGTCGTAAGCACATGTGCAGTCAGCGCAATTTCACCTTTGTCGATGTTATCGCCCCATTCGGTGCCGCGAAACTTGGCGGAGAGTGGCTTATCATCCGGCGCATCGAGAAAGGGGTTGGCCGAATAAGCGGAAACTGTAAGCAAGATGGATATCGCCATAATCCCGACTTGGTACGCGTCCATACGACAATCTTAAATGCCGACGGCTTGACAATGCACGCGCGAATTTCTCAGTCTGGCCCGATGAAACGGCTCGTCCTTTAGCGTCACCCTATATTTTCAAAAATTGTTCTACCGCAGAAGGTAAAGAGAGCGCGCCAGCTCACGATAGCTAGAAAATCTCAGACTCTGAACAAAGAACAGCGTGAACAAATCTCGGCCAACTCTGCCACGGTTAACTCTTTACAAATCGGCCCAACTGTTACGAGCGAAGAAAAGCCCATCCAAGGCAGCATCGCCGGAAATGAACGTCCGCCAGACGCCGAAAAGTAAAGAAACAGTGTAAGCGCCTTCATTTTAAATTGGTCGCGGAAATCGTGATCGCATATTCCTCGCCTCTGTACCGGATATGGACATCGGGGGCCTTCTTCGGAAGCGAATTCGAGGCGCGTTCCGACAGGAAGCACGGCACTGCCACCCGAAACTGATTACGTAATCGTGACGAATTGCGGCCGCGACTCTCTTTCTGCGCGATTGACTCCGAAAGCTTTCGCGAGTTGATAGAAAATACGGAGCTTGCGCGCGGCAAACTCGGCATTTACCGAACGGCTCGCATTATCTGGCGGAAGCGATGCCTCTTTCCGTTTTGGCGATCGCTCTGTCTATGTTC
>CATPCN010000527.1 GCA_955652855.1 uncultured Chthoniobacterales bacterium
GAGTTGCGCGGCTGCACTCCGAATGTTCCCGCCGCTGGAGCGGTAAATGCAGCCTTGTTGAACCAGACGGCCGAATCCGTAAAGGCCGTGACGGCGGTGTTCGCATCGCCGCTGAGATTCCAGAACTGATTTCCGCTGCCCGCGCCGACGCCCGCATAGTCAACATTGTTGCGCACCGAGAACGGTGTCCCCGATTGGGCTTGGAACACACCGGAAAGCTCCCAATTGCCGACGATGCGGTTCATCCACGTGGAGCTTCCCTTGAGGTATGGAATGTCGTAGATCGCGTTCGCGATGAACACACTGGGGCGATCGAAATCGGAGCGTCCCCAATACGCCTTGTCGTTATAGGCGTTCGGCAGAACGTCGGTAAGCGAGGACGAATTGTCTTCGGAGCGCGAGTACGTGTACGCGATTCCGAAATGCAGGTTGGCGGCGAAGCGGCGCTCGATGCTGATTTGAAGGCCGTTGTACGACGACAAACCGGAGTTCTCGGCCAGACCCAAAATCCCGAGCCCGAGAAACGGGCGCAAAGCGTTAGCGTTCACTCCCGGATTCGCTTGAATCGTTCCAGGAAGAAGCTGATTGATGTTTCGCTTGCGCTGGTTGTGGATCCCGCGCCGGCCAACGTAGCCGACTTCGACCGTCGTGCCCCAACCGACGTCGCGTTGGAAGGTGGCGTTCCAGTTCCACGCGGTGGGAATCTTGAAGACCGGATCCTGACTCGTCAGTGTAAAAGGGAAAAGACGAGGATTGGCACCGGCGGGCGCATCGGCGCTCCCATTGATTACGGTAGTCTGAGGCTGGAAAGGCGCATTGCCGCCGAGCGCCGTGTCGCGATTGATGGCGGTGCGGTTCGCAAACATTCCAACACCGGCGCGCAAGGCGGTCTTGGGAGTGAGCGCGTAGGCCAGGCCCAAGCGCGGCTGAAATAACGTGAAGTGGGTTTCCGCGAGTCCTTCGGGGAGGCAGTGGTACAGGCGATCGAACTGGCCGGTGTGGAGTACGGGGAAACGATTGCCTTCCTCTTTCGGAACCCCGCAGCCTGGCAGGACGATTCCGTCGTATGGATCGCCGCTGGTGATGAATCCTCCAGCCCGGTCGACGACCGGCGCCTTGGACCGATCATAGAACGCGGGGAGAAACTCGGCGAGGCTCCCCCAACGGCTCTTCCACGGAGGCCAGATGGAGTGGCGGACGCCGTACTCTACGGTCAGCTTCTTACTCACTTTCCAACTGTCCTGTACGAACCAATCGAACGACGTCGCCACCCACGGTGTGCTGGGCTTGCCGCCCAGCTCGGAGTAATCGTTGAAGAGTCCGAGAAGAGCGTTGCCAATTCCGGCGCCCGTGAAGCTGCCGTCCAGGAAACGGAACGAGCCGTTCTCATTGATAGTGGCCGGCGCCGACGCCGTGGTGAACTGGATGTGATCGTTCTGTCCCGAGTGTTCTAGAACGACGCCGAACTTGAGGGTGTGGTTGCCAAGGACTTTGGTGGTGTTATTCGCCCAACTGTAGACGAAGCCGGACCACGTGCCAGGATAGGGGCCGTTATCTATCGTGGTCAGGCCGGTGACGCTGAGCGACGGCAGCTTACCGGGGAACCATTTCGTTCCCGGGTAAATGAACGGGTAGTCGATCCCGTAGGCGCTTCGATCGCAACGCGGCCCGCACGCCGGGTTGGCGTAGATGGATCCCAGACCGTCGGAGTTGCCGGACACCGTGAATTCGTTGATCAGCGTTGGAGAAAAGGCACTCGTCAAACTGAGCGCCGCGGTGCGATTGGGCCGCGACCACGAGGATTGAAACGTTCCAAGCGTGCCTTCGAACGGGCCGTCGAAGACCCAGGGAATGTGCGTGCCTCGGAAGCTAAGACGGTGTTTGCCGGTAATGATGTAATCGACCTTGAACGTATCTTTTCTTGTGTCCGAAAAATGGGGATAGGTCACGATGTAGTTTGATGTGCCCTGCTGAAATCCGGGCGTGGGGAGAGGATAGGAGTTCAACAGGGCCTGGCCGTTGTGGCTGATGCGATCGGCAGTGATGAGATTCAGCGGGAAGGGCTTGCCGGTGGTGGGATCGTTTACCACCGTGGTCTTTTTAAAAAAAGGATTCGCGGGATTGAGCAGCTCGCTCAAATCGCCGTTGCGCATCGCCAGGCTCGGGACAGTGCCGGTGGCGGTTTGCCCGTCACGACGCTTGATCCATTCTTCGGCCCAGAAGAAGAATAGTTTCGTTTTTTCGCGCTGCATCACTCTGGGGATGAAGACGGGACCGCCAACGTCCCAACCGTACTGATTGAACCGGAAGGGCGCCGGGCTTAGATACTGAGACCCAAGCGGGCTGTGGTTGCGCGTCCAATCGTTGGCATCGAGGGCCGAATTGCGGAAATTCTCGACCAGGTCGCCATGGAAGCTGAGCGTGCCGCTTTTGGTGACAAAGCGGATCTGCCCGCCGGAGGATCGGCCGTACTCGGCGTTATAGTTCGCCGTGAGGATTTGCACTTCCTGTACGGTGTCGACGTCCAAGGCGCCCAGCATGGATCCTGACGATCGAGTGCGCGTTGCCACCGCTCCGTCCACCATAACCACGTATTCGTCGGACCGGCCGCCATTGATGCTGAAGCCGCCATTCGACACGCTGTCGGGATCGAAGGTGCCGATGGAGCCGCCAGCAACGCCGGGCTTCAGCAGCGCGAGGTAGATGGGGTTGCGGCCGTTCAGCGTCAGGTCCTGGATCTGCTTGTTATCCACAACGCGGCCGACCTGGGCGCTTTCCGTCTGTACCTGAGTCGCGGACGCCTTTACTTCCACCGAGTCACTCACTGCTCCAACAGTGAGCGCCAAGTCGATATTCAGCTTCGCCGCGGAATCGAGGACGATCCCGGACTCGACCGTTTTTTTAAAGCCGGCCATGTCGGCGGAGACGCTATAGGTCCCCACCTGAAGATTCGGAATTGTGTAGTACCCGTTCGCGTTGGTGGTGACCGTGCGCTGCTCGCCGTTGCCAAGGTTGGTGACCGTGACGGTTGCACCGGTAATGACGGCTTGCGAGGCGTCGCGGATATAGCCGGCAATTTGGCCGGTATCGAACTGCGCATACAGTAGCGCGGATTTGCAGAGTGCAAGGAGAATCCCAGTTACGCGACGTGGCATGACGCCTCCTGAAAAACTTGCGTCGAGTATATCAGAGAAATCCGCCGCGAATAAAAGGACGCGGCCAACAGCGCCAGCCGCAGGGACCTCGGCACGCGAAACGTTCTTCGTAAGTTCGGTTTGAGCCGTTCCAGACCGGAATAATGAAGGGCACTGAGTTTTACCGCTGGGGTGTGTTCGGTGCATGGAAAATCTGCTAATGACCTGCGCGATCATTCAACAGTACGGCAATCCACTTTCGCCGGGGAAGGCCGTGCCCCACACAATACCGCCCACGTGCCACCCAGGCGGATGGCATTGTTGACAAGCCTCTTAGCGGAAACCGAGCACGATCTTTTCAGTCCCGTCCACGAATGCCGTGTCGTGGAATATGATGTTGTGGCCTTGCGCCAGATGTCCGGCAATTACCGCGGCCGGGTCGCCCTTCGCATCGATCGCTTCAAGGTGCAATGCGGGCGGTTGCCGGCCGATTGGGACGTCGTCCAAAACCGCCTCGTTGACGGTTAGGTCCGCCGACTGTTCCGCGGGGCGTTTGCTGTAGCTGATCACCTTCGCGAACGAGATCTGTTCCATGAAATTCAGGGCCATTTCTTGTTGGCCTAACGTCTGCTTTCCGTCTACGGGTTGCTTGTTCAGTCCCATGAGATACTCCTTTCTTGCGCCTTACTTTAATAGCCCGGCTTTGCGTGCCTCATCTGCGTACTTCTTGCGGGTCTCCGGATCGACGATCGCTTTTTGCCCTAACGCACGAAGTTCCATCTCCACCTTCTCCTTGGGCGCAGTCTCACTGATTGCCACACCCATGGCCTGGAGGAACTTGATCACCTTGCTCAAGTCGTTCGATTTGAAGGCTTCGGCGACGCCCTTGTTGTAATCCGTAGCATCCTGCACGTCCTTTAGTTGAATGCCATTCAAAGCCGCGCGCTCGTTCTTTGCCGACGTGGCTGCTTCCTCGTGAAGTTGTTGCAGTCCCGATGCAAGTGTTCCCGCAAAGAAATAGTCGATCAGATCCGAGCGCGCGGCTTGAAACGAATACGCCTGTGCATCCAGGGCCTTCCGTTGCGTAATAACGCTTTTGATCCGGCTCCGGTTGGCTTGCATGCTGCTCAAGATAGCCTGTACCGTCTGCTGCCTGAAAAAGTTCTTATCAACGGACAGGCTGGTTCCGGTCACGCCGGAAAGAAGCGCGCCAAGCACAGTCTTCACTCGCGCGCCATTGGCAACCGTCGTAGCTGCCGCAAGGCCAAGTTGTACAAAGTCGGAGGCGACGTTGAATGAGCCCCGATTGATGAACAACCTGGTCTCGTAGTTGCGGTACACATAATCGATCTCGGCGAGTAACGAGTCAATCATCTTGTCGCGAAGCGCCGTGGCCGTGGAGAGGGAGCCCGCGGAACCGGCGATTGCCTTGTCGAAAGCCGTGTTGTAGCCCGCGATATCGGCATCGAACTGGTCAAGCGTATAGGTGCCGCCGATGTGTGGTTTTGGCGCGGGAACCTGGATCGCGCCTGGAATTGCCGGCCGCTCAAAACGTCCACAGGCCGCCAAGAATCCGGCCAATACAATCACTGCGACCCCAAATGGAACAGCAATATGTCGATAGTCTATGCGCACCTAAAACCTCCCCACAAATTGAAGAATTGTCATCGGGATCAAGACAAGTTGCTTGACCATTTTCAAGTCTTCATGAAGATAAGCGCGACTGTGGGAGAAAACGGGACACGGACAGGCGAAAGTCATGAAACGAACGCATACATTCCGATCAATGGGACCGCCCGTTCGGGAGCCACACCGCCCGGCGTATTCGTGAGGGCGAGAAGGCCGTCTTCGCGGAGCAATTCTCCGCCCGCGGCCGGTGGCGTCATTCGACCGGAACTGCCGGCAACAGCCTGAGTCCCGCATTGTGCGAAACTTCGGCGGTTATTAGACGTCAAAGGTGGCAACATTATATGCGGTTGAACGGTGCGATAGAATTATGAACACTCTAATGACATCCGGCGATCTGACGGAGTTGCTCCGCCGCGCCGCCCGCGGCGACAAGGAAGCAGAGTGTGCACTCGTGCCGCGGATCTACCGGGAGCTTCACCGGCTCGCCGTGGGGTACCTGCGGCACGAGCGGCCCGGCCACACGCTCCAGGCGACTGCGCTCGTGAACGAGGTTTATCTGCGGCTCGCCGGGCACTCGAACATCGACTGGAAAGACCGGGCTCATTTCTTCGCGATCGCGGCCAAGAACATGCGACGAATTCTTGTGGATTACGCGCGCCAGCGGGGCGCGGACAAGCGCGGAGGCGGCGACATCGCCCTGCCGTTGGATGAAGGATTGACGATCTCCGCGGAGCAATCGTCGCTGGTGACCGAGATCGACGCAGCGCTGGAGCGCCTCGAGCAGTTGAGTCCGCGCCAGGCGAAGGTGGTGGAGCTCCGCTTCTTCACCGGTTTGAAAGAAGAAGAAATTGCCGAGATCGTTGGAATTTCGGCGCGAACCGTCAAACGAGACTGGACGCTGGCGCGAGCGTGGCTGTATGGCGAACTTTCCCGATAGCGCGCCCGGCGAGAATGTCCCTTTGGACGCGCGTGTCGCGCATATAAGGGCGAGGGGCATGCCAGCGGATTCAAGCAAAATTCCGCCCGAAACGTGGGAGCGGATTCAGGCGCTATTTGAACAATTGCTGGAGGCGGATAATCCGGAGGACGTCCTGCGCTCGGAGCCCGACCGCAACGTCGCCGCCGCCGCCGGGCGGCTCTTTCACAACCACCAACTCGCAACGAATGCAGGGTTCCTGGATGAGCCGCTGACGTTCATCC
>CATPCN010000528.1 GCA_955652855.1 uncultured Chthoniobacterales bacterium
GGCGCCGCTTTTAGATTTTGCTCGACCGTGTTCCATGTTTTTCTAGCACGCGAATCATAGCGCGGATCTGCGAATTCGATTTTGCGAACGGCATCATTAAAGGAAGTGCGGATATCCGCAGGCTGAAGATCGACAATCCGAATATTCGATCCGCCGAGCTCGAGTTGGATCGACATGGTGAACGACGCCATGGCGGCCTTTGCCGAGTTGTAGGCGGACATAAACGGAAGCGGCAGGCGCGAGGCAAGCGATGTGATGTTGATGATGAGCCCGCGCTCCTGGGAACGCAGCGCGGCGAGAGCCAGTCGCACGATTTCAATTTGCCCAAGGACGAGCAGTTGGAATTCGTCGGCCATCAATTCACTGGAAAAAAATTCCGCCGGACCGAACGAGCCGCTTCCCGCGTTATTGACGACAACATCGAAGTAGCCTGCTTCGCGTAGCCCGGCGTCGAACGCTTCACGGATCGAAATCCGATCGCGCAAATCCATCCGGACCGGGTGCAGGCCGCCTAATTTCGGAACGCGCTCCGCATCGCGCGATGTTCCCCAGACCTCGTCGCCGCGTGCTACGAGCGCTTTTGCGATCGCCCGACCAATCCCTGAACTCGCGCCCGTAAGAAAGATACGTTTCATGATTTTTCCTCACGCGCCACGAGATAAAGCGTAAGATGTCGATGTTTGCTGTGGATAACTGTCGAACGATGAAATTCGACAAGCGGAATCAAGTGCCAACCCTCAGGTAAAGGGATTTTGCGATCGTCCACGTAAATCGCGGCCGCGTGTTCAACGATTCTTGGCAATTCTGCCGGTGAAGGATTGTTGCGGAAAGTTGTAAACTCAGGTGCGTACCATTCGGCCTGGCGTTTCGCGCTCGCAAAAAGAAGAACCACATCCTTTCGCTTCGACGCCGGATAAAGTTTTTCCAGATAGCGCACAAGCCGCACCGGCGGCGATTCATCCCGATGATTTGCGATTGCGATCGGCATGTCGATGTAAAGGAGCAGAACGGGAAGTGCGAGTGCGCTTAGGTTCCAGGGCTTTGGCATTCGCAATAATCCTCGCACCAACGCAACCAGAAGCAGCGGGTAAATGACAATGTAGTAACGCTGCGAGGCTGGAAGACAGATAAAAATAATCGCGATATGAACGAGCGCCCATGCGCTGTGAAACTTCCAAAAACTGCGATCGTTGGTCTCACGTTTTGAAAACGAATAGGCAACGAGCGCAGCGATCACAATCACGCCGCCGGCAGCCAGAATCCCTCGTGACTGCACAAAACCGAAACCAATTCCGAACCATCCAAAAATGTGTTGGAAAAATCGGAGCCCGAGATATTTCAAACTCCAATCGCCCGCGCCCAGGTAAACGTGCGGCTTGTCCAGGCGCCACTGCCATTGGCCGTAAAGCAGTTGCGGATAAACGAGCCAGGCGGGGACGTCGCTTCTAAGTCGCGCTTGCGACCACCACAGCGGCGCGAGCCAAAGCATGCAACCTCCGAGAAGTGCGGCGAAACCGAGCAGCCATGTCTTTAGTTTCGCTCGCTGTCCTCTTAAAGCCGTCATCATGATGATGAGCACGACTGCGATCATCTGTGGTCGCGCGCCCGTCGCTGCGGCGCCGAATAATCCTGTCGCGATAAGCGCGCTCGTTCCGCCCCGATTAAAATAAATTAGCGCCGCGATCAGCTCGACGCCGAGAAAGCCGGCGGCAAGACTGTCGGTCAGCACTTTTGTTGCCGTCATCCAAACGGCTGGCGTGATTGCCAGGCAGACCGCAATCCACCATGCGAGCCGCTCCGAAAATTGAAGACGGATAATGACGAACCACGCTGCTACAAAAAGAGCACCACCGAACGCAGAAACGACGTGCAGTGAGAAATCCGGCGACCAGCCAAAACATTTTGCGCCGATCCAACCGAGAAAAATGTAAAGCGGATAACCTGGCGGATGCGGTTGATGCATCCAAATATTGAATTCGCGCACACCCATCGCGAACTGAACGGAATCGATTTCATCGAGACCGGGACTGCGCGAAAGAAAATACAGCGCGAAACTCGCTGCGAAAATGAGCGCCGTTTTGAAAAGCGTCATCGAGTCAGACCAACTGACGCCGCAGTTGCCCGCACCGATTGTCGATCTTTCTGTCAAAGCCGCGTGCCTCGCAAAATTTTCTCGTCGCGTGCTTGATTCGAAAAACGCCGCGCCTCATCAACAAGCGTCGCCAGCGCATCGACATAATCCGCCGGCCGATGATTTGAAATTAACGCGGCGCGTCCTTGTTCTCCCATCCGGCGATAAGATTCTGGATCACGCTGCAACATATCGAAGTGATGATGCAGATCGGTAATCTCGGTTTCCACGTTCACAAAACCAACTGTGCCCGGCGGAAGATCGACATACGAATCAGTCCGCGTGACGAGCGACGGCAAAGCGTGATCCCAAATTTTCAGCTGGCTCGTGGAGGCTTCTCCCATCGTTGGGAAACGAAGGTTGATCGCCAGGTCCGCGCGATCGAGTGCTTTGTCTATTTCGTGAGACGAAACGAAGCCGTGAAAAGTGACAATGTCGGTGAGCGCGAGTTTTTCGATCAAACGTTGAAGCGCGCGCGGCTTGGAAACTTTTCCGTAAATGTCGAGGCGCAGCGCACTTTTCCGCGGATAAGATTGCAAAGCGCGCAAAACAGTTTCGACACGACGGTTGGTCCCAAGAAATCCGAAAATAATTAATCGATCAACTCCATGTCGATCTTGTCGTTTCGTTGGTGCGATTGCGCTTGCCGGATAAGGCAGAGACTGAATTCGCACGGGGCATCGTGCTTCTTCTCGAACGATTTCAAGCGCCGTGCGACTGTGGACCATCACGCCGATTGCGCGCCTCAGCGCGAGTTGCATCGGCGACATCCTTCGCGCTTTAAAAGAAAATCTGGTGCGAAGATTCGGAAGATCGAGATCGTGCAAAATAACTATCCCCGCATGTTCGCGAGAAAGTTGAAAAATTGTTCGATGAAATGCGCGATCGTTTCCGATGTTGAAAACATTGATCGCGTCTGGGTCACGATCAGTAGCTGGGAAATTCGAGAAGAGACGCACCACCGCATGTCGAGCGATCTCTCGGTCGTGTTCGCTCGTTTCAGTCCAAAGCGTGACATCAAATCTTTGTGCCAATGCCGGCAAAATTCCCACAGTGAA
>CATPCN010000529.1 GCA_955652855.1 uncultured Chthoniobacterales bacterium
GGTGCCCTCCGGGGCAGCGCCCTCCGGGGCAGCGCCCTCCTCGGGCGCGGTGGAGGTCAGTGGTCATCTCGACAGCCGCCATACCACGGCCAGGATGGGCTGGACGATCTCCACGCCAGGCGGCGGGCGGCGGCCACGGGCCATCGTGTACTGCCTGCACGCCAAGGGCGGCGATCACCGGATGGCATTCGACAGGATCGAATCGATGTCCTCGTCGATCTCTCAGGACACACCGATCACAATCGTCTCGATGTCTTCGCGCTTCATCCGGCTCCGGTTCAGGTGACTTGGCTTGGGTACCTGAATACCACCGGACTGCGCGCAATGGATTTTCGCATTTGCGATCCGCACACAGATCCCTTTGGAGTTACGGAAGCGCTGCATACCGAAGAGCTTTATCGACTTCCGGATAGTCAATGGTGCTATTCCCCGCCTCACCACCGTCCGGTGAATACGCGGCCGCATGCAGCGAAACTCGATGCGGTTGTATTCGGATCATTCAATCAATTCATGAAGATCAGCGAGCCCGGCCTCGACCTATGGTGCCGAATCCTGACAAGAATTCCGGAAGCCGAGCTGATCGTTCTGGATGTCCCGGCCGGTGCTACCGAACGAGCATTTCTCGCCCGCGTCGCTCACCGAGGCGTCGATCCCGCGCGGATCACGATCCGTCGACGCCTGCCTACCCAAGAGTATTTTGACGCGATCGGCGATGTCGACGTTGCATTGGACGCATTTCCCTACAACGGTGCGACCACGACGTTCGACACTCTGTGGACGGGTGTTCCGTTAATTGCTCTCCGCGGAGAGCGCGGCATATCGCGGGGCAGCGTCAGCATCCTTCGCTCGTTACAATTAGCCGAGCTTGTCGCAGAATCGCCGGACGCGTATGTAGAACTCAACGTCCGGCTTGCCCGCGACGCGTCACGGCTCTGGGAATATCGTATGACACTGCGCGAACGCCTCGCCGCTTCGCCATTGATGAACGCAAAGCGCTTTGTGGCGGACCTCGAAACAGGCTACCGTACGATGTGGACAACTTGGTGCAATGCGTGACGCCACAAACGGCCTTTGCGATTCGGTGATGGGTCTACCTTACGTCGACTCCTCGGCGCGAATCGAGGCGGCGGACCGGTTGCTTGTCGAGGGCAATCGGCTCGAGGACGATGAGCGGCGTGAGGCGGCCCTTGCCTTGTACGTTGAGGCGATCCGAGTTGCGCCGTCGTATGCGCGCGCACACATGAATGCCGGCAATGCCTACCGGACGCTCGACCTACCCAACGAGGCCGAAGCCGCCTTTCGTACCGCGATTCGCCATTCTCCGGAGTATTTCCAGGCGTACTTCAATCTTGCTTCCCTATTGGTAGCTCGAGGAAATTACGTCGACGCGGAGGCCGAGCTTCGTCAGACGTTGCGCATCAATGCCGATCTCGCTGAGGCGAGTATCGTCCTGGCCGACGTATTGGAGTCGACCGGGCGGTCTGTAGAGGCGGAGGCGTTGCTGCAGCAACTCCATGACTCGCGCCCGGAACTGGGCGGCGTCGCGCTGAACATCGGGCTGCTTTTGGTTCGGCAAGGTCGATTCGAGGAGGCCGAAGCGTGGATGCTGAAGGTGCGTTCATTGGACGCGCAACTCGGCCGCGACGCGTTAAGCCGAATCTGCTTCTCCACGAACTTGAAATCGGGCATTGCGCCCGAAGCGGTTTTTCAGATACATGTGCGAATTGCTAACACGATTTCGCACGCAGCGGGCCGACAATGCTCCTCATTCCCCAATACGCGCGACGTGAGACGCAAAATGCGCATTGGTTACGTTTCCGGGGATTTCAAGCACCATCCCGTAGGCTTGTTCATGCGGGCCATACTGTCGAACCATGACCGTGCAAGATTCGAGGTCCACTGTTATTCGAACAACGAAAAGCCCGATGTAGCCACCGGTGTGCTTGAACGATTGGTCGAACACTGGCACGAAATTGCTTCGCGCGACGACGCATCGGTGGCGAACCTGATTCGTTCGCACCAAATCGATGTGCTGGTGGATTTGTCCGGTCATACCGAGAACAATCGGCTGTTCGCGTTTGCGCAGAGGGCCGCACCCGTGCAAGTCACATGGTTGGGGTACCTCAATACGACCGGTCTCCGAGCGATGGATTACCGGATCTGCGATCGGTACGCCGAGCGCACCGGCGTAGCCGACTCGTTACACACTGAGCGGCTTCATCGACTGGCGGCGAGTCAATGGTGCTACGCGCCTTGGTACGACATTGAATCCATCGCGGTTCCGCATCCCGATCGGCCAAGCACGCTTGTCTTCGGGTCGTTCAACCAGTCTCAGAAAATCAGCGATGGCTGCCTGGATGCGTGGTGCCAAGTACTCCTCCGACTTCCAAAGGCCGCGCTGGTCGTGTTGGACGTTTCGGAAGAGCGGGCTAGACGATTGCTGTTGGAAAAGCTCGCGCAACGTGGGGTGGACCCCTCGCGGGCGACGATCCGTGGCCACGAGGACATCCTCGAGTATTTCCGCGTCGTAGGAAACGTCGACATCGCACTCGATACGTTTCCCTACAACGGCGCCACCACGACTTTTGACGCACTTTGGATGGGGGTTCCAGTCGTCGCTCTGGCGGGCGATCGCGGGATTGCCCGGGGGACCTACAGTATCCTTTCGTCGCTGTCCATGCCGGAATTGATCGCGGACACGCGGGAAGCGTACGTAGAACTCAACG
Organism: uncultured Chthoniobacterales bacterium; assembly: GCA_955652855.1. The sequence goes on from CATPCN010000529.1 coordinate 2,727, forward strand.
TCCGACTTGGACTCGACGCCGGTTGGCGCCGGACCCTTCGACAGACGCTCCGCCCGCGGCTCGCTGCCTCAGCATTGATGGATGCCGCCAGTTTCGTCTCCGGGTTGGAA
>CATPCN010000530.1 GCA_955652855.1 uncultured Chthoniobacterales bacterium
CGTCGGGGTAACCCGAGCCAACACCCGCAATTTTCTGCACGAGCACAGAATGTCCGCGCCGCGTCAGCGGTTCCACAGCCGAGGGCAACAGCGCGACGCGTTGTTCCTGCTCCTTAATTTCTTTTGGAACGCCGATGATCATTTGAAGAAGTGATAAGTGCCGAGTGACAAGTGACAAGACAAAAGATCAGTGACTCGTCACTTGTCACTCACCATTCGTCACTCAATTCAATGACGGATCGTCCGGCGTGGCCGAAAGCATTTTATACCACGGGCCGAGACCTCGCATAATTTCAAACCAAAGTTTCGGTAAGCGATCCGGCCGTAGCGCCGCGCGGCTCGGCTTTTGCAAAATCCACGCTTTTTGTTTCATCTCCGTCTCAAGCTGACCTGCTCCCCAGCCGGCGTAACCGACAAATGCGCGGATCGAGTTCGGATCTTCGCCGGCACGCGCGCGCGCTTCGTCAACATCGACATTGTGATTGATTCTAAGACCGACGCCTTTCTGCCATTCAAACGCGGCGAACATTAATTGATTCTTTCCAACCGGTCCGCCCAGAAAAACCGGCACGTCGCCCAGACCTTGCGGCGGCGTTTCGCTCACCAGATCGGCCACCTGCTTGTCGAGCGGACGATTTATGATCATGCCGAGCGCGCCATCATCCGGATCGTGCGCCGAGATCAAGAGAACGCATCGGCGAAAATTTGGATCGAGCATGTTCGGATGAGCCGCCAGCAATGACCCGACCAGATTCGCCGGCGCCTCGTCGTCCCTGTTGCGCATATAAAACTAGAAGGCGCGGAAAGAGTTTGCGCAAGTGTCCGTGCGCGTCGGCAAAAAACTATTCCCGTCGAACTTTTCCAGCCTCCAATCTTGAAACCGGACCATCAAATTCATTTTCGCGCCATTGTAGTGCCGTGGCCGTGACGAGCTTTTGGGCCTCGCCTGGCAAATGTCGAAGCAACGCGTTGCGGCGGCTCGGATCGAGCTCACCGAAAATGTCGTCGATCAAAAGCAGCGGCGGAGTTTTCTCTTCCGCCGCGAAGATTTGCGCCTGCGCGATCTTCAAGGCGAGCGCAATGGTGCGCTGCTGACCCTCGGATGCATAAACGGCGGCTGACATTTTCTGCACGCGTAACTCGAGATCGTCCCGATGCGGTCCGACAATCGTCTGCCGCAAACGCAATTCTTCCGTGCGCGATTCGGCCAGCTCTTTCTCAAAATCTGCGCCGCTGCCCGGAATAAATTTTATGTCGATCTTTTCCTCGCCGCCGATTCCAGCATGCGCTTCTGTGGCGAACGGACTCAGCCGATCAACCAGCGTGGCGCGCATCGCCGATAATCTCGCGCCGTGTTCCAGCAAGGGCGGATTGTAAGCCGCGATCTCGCGCGTTCTCGGCTGTGGCGATTTCAGCAGGGCATTGCGCGAACGTAAGGCGCGTTCGTAGGCGCGCAACGTCGGCCGATAGCTCGGATCGATTTGTGATCCGAGAAAATCGAGATAACGCCGGCGCGGCTCCAACCCGCCGCGCGCGAGTTCGATGTCGGTGTTCGCAAATGAAACCACGCGCGCGACGCGCAAATATTCGGCTGCGCTTGGTTGTTCGACATGATCGAAAGAAAGTTTTCGCCGCAGCGCGCTGTAACGAAATTCGAGCGAGTGATCACCGTAACGTCCGGCGACGGCGAACGATTTATGGCCGAGCTGCACAGCCGGCGCCAGGCTCGAGCTCCGTTGTGATTGCAATCGCAACAGGACACAGGCCGCTTCCAGGATCGACGTCTTGCCTTCGCCGTTTGCGCCGAGAAAAAAATTAAATCCCCGCTCGAGCTCAAGCGCGAGTACGTCGAAGCAGCGAAAATCTTGCAGACGTAATTCGGTGAGCATGCAAATACAAAACGCTATCGCACCATATCGCGCCGCGTAATCTGTCATTCTGAGCGGAGCGAAGAATCTCTCGATACTCTTGCGACCTTCGAGAGATCCCTCGCCTTACGCTCGGGATGACAGCCTCCTCTAATTAGAACGCGCCGACTATTTCTTCGCACTAAAGATTTATCAACTCGAGGCGGCTCGCCATCTGCGCGGGAACTTGTTGTTTGTGAAAATAACTGCCGGCAATCGGCGTGATATGCGCCGGTCGCAATCCGATTGCGGCGCTGATGAAGTTATGATTGCACAAGACGCCATTGGTTGCATCGAGACCGATCCATCCCGCCCCGGGCAGAAAAACTTCCGTCCACGCGTGAAGCGAACCTTCGGCGCGGCGCGTCGTTTCATCGGGCTCGCGCAAATATCCACTCGTTAGGCGCGCGGCCAATCCCATGTCGCGCAAGATTTCCGCGAGCAAAACGGAAACATCGCGGCACGCTCCACGCCCAAGCCGCAGCGTCTCCGCCGGCGAACACGCGCTGCCTTCCTCGCGCCGTTCGTAGCCAATGCATTCGTGCAGGACGCGACTCAACTCGACGAGCGTCGCGACAGTCTTGCGCGGTTTTTTTGCGCTCGGCGGTTTCCAATTTGGAACGACCAGTCCAGCAGAAGTTCGGCGTTCCCGAAAGGGCGCGAGAATCGTGGCCAGCGCCGGGTCGTACTCAAACGGCAAATCGAC
>CATPCN010000531.1 GCA_955652855.1 uncultured Chthoniobacterales bacterium
CTACTGCATCTTCACGAGTATGGAAATGGGCAGCACGTTCCGTTCGCAGATGCCCAGGTTCCCTACCGATGATCCCGACTACCGCATCATCCGGCGCGTCCCGTCACGTTTCTTGCATTACTACTTTTATATCCGCGACCCAGTGATCGGTCCGCTCGCCATGTGCGTCAGTACGTACCTGCCTTTTCAGAGCACCTACTACTTGAACGGCCACCATTTCATCGAGATCGAACTGAGCCGTCAGGCAGTGGCGTTTCGCAAAGACGACAACGCGTTCCTGTCGACCTCCCCCCCGGAGGCTCTCCAAGCGGCCGCCGACAAGCTGAGCGCTCCCATCATCGAGAAGCGTCTGAACTACTGGAGTTGGCTGCTGGCGCCCAAGTTTTCGGAAAAGGATCGCAAGGCCGTGAACTTGAACCGCAACTACTCCATCAATCAGATCGAATACTGCCGCAACTTCATTTTCAAACGGCACTTCCCCATCCACAAGATCTTTGAGCACTCCTGCGAAATGGGCCTGTTCCGGCTGGCCGCCGATAAAGTGGCTCTCATTTTTGGAGTACGTATCACCAGACGCCTGCGAGGCAAGCTACACAGCGTGCTCGAAAAGCTGGACCATGGACATCACGTCCTGCGGATCTATTGCAAGAACCTGGTGGGGCGCATGTACGAGAAGTTCAGCACCTTCTTGCGGGTAGAGGTATGCGTGAACCGGATGAAAGATCTTGGCCTGAACAAAGACCTGGAGAACCTGGAGCGCTTGCGCCAGAAACTCGTTGGTATTACGGATCGTTTCGCCGGCTTTGAAGCCCAGTCCCTGAACGTCCACGTCGACTTTCCACTGTTTCAGAAAATCGCTTTGCCGGTCACATCCGGCAAAACCAAAATCGCCGGTATCAAGATCCACGACACGCGGATGATGCGTCTGATGGAGGTGCTGTTGCACGGCGGTACCCAACTCAACGGATGGCGGACCATCGACATCCATCACGCCATCCTAACCAGTTTCCGTTTGTCGGCCGACCGCTATACACTCACCCAACTCCGCTATGACCTCCGCAAAATGAGAGCCCACGCTCTGCTGGAGCGATCCGGAGGCCATTATCTCTACCGTCTCACCGACAAAGGCACCAAAGCTGCGCTCATGTTCGTTCTCTTCCACAAACGCGTTTGTGGACCGCTCGCCAACTCCCTGTTCCATCACCGGCCCGACGAAATCCTCAAGCCTGTGAGCAAAATTGAAATCGCCTATCACAAGGCCGATCATGCCATTCAACAAGTTCTTGACCTACTCGCCGCATGAAATTCTGAGAGATCAATTCTCAGATGCGCTCATGCTAGAAACTAATGGAAGCCATCCCCAACCGTCGCCAGTTTACTAACGAAGCAAAAGCATTTTGCCTTGGCTTTTAGCAATGGTCCAATCGAAGACGTTCACGCCGGAAAGACCTGCCCGACCTGTCATGGAGAGCCGAAATATTCGCACATCACGGACCAGGAGATGAAGCAGATCATCAGGAATGCCGTGGACCGCGTGTTCCACCTGCTCTCTCAAGCAGGCCAATCCAGACGAGTATGAAGCCCAGATTTAGTTCGGTAACCTCTTTACAGCCAAATGGACGAACCGACGGGCTTCCCCGGTGGTCCGGCGATACCGGCTGAGCTCGTCAAGAACTGAATCTAAGGCCTAGCGTTCTTGACACCAACGTAGTCCGTCACCGGAGGGAGCAGATTGGCCTATGATTCCTTCTTCGAAACTTGCAGATGATTCTCTGGAGAGCATGCCGCTAAGAACGACGGGCTATCCGCTGATCTTCCCGACCCGTAGGACGTCATCTTTGGTAGCGCCGTACACGGCGAGAGTACGAAGGCCAGTTCGCGAAATTACCAGTTTCCCGCGCCTCCCATCGCCAGGGCCTTCGTCCTTGGTTCCTTCACTGTTAGTGGGCGGGTCGGTCGGTGGCAGCGTGCCGCCACCAAGATCCGTGATGGCCTGTAGCAGCTTGCCTTCGAGTTCGCGTGCTGCAGTCGGCGTGTCGGCACTCCCAACTCTTGTCCACACAGTGGTTTTTGTGCCGTCGGTTTTGGTCAGCATCATGCTAAACACCACGTCATCCTCGATTGTGCTGAATGATTCGCGATTTATGGTGACTTCTGGCAATGCCTTAATCTGTTCCCACACGTCCTGCGGTATCCGGCGCTTGTCACGGGCTGCCAGCGCGATCAACATCCCGGTCAGGGTAGCATTGGCGTAGCTTTTTGCCGTTGCGGTTTCGATGATCGGTGGCGGCTTCCTAATACCGGCCTTTGTCGCCATCCGATTCACCGCGACGGGACTCAATAGTCGCCCTAACGTTCCCGGTGTCGTCCGTGCCCATTTGCCCTTATTTTTTCGATCAAACTGTTCGGTTGAGAGGGATCCGTACTCTGGGTTGAGGGCATTGGGCGTCAGGACGACGAACGAGACGTCAGAGTTGCGCAGCTGTTCCAGTACGCCAGCAGTGTGCGCTGCTCCGATGATCATGGCCACGGGTGCATTCGCCCCCGGGAGTTCTGTGATCACACGTTTGGCCATTACCTCACTGCGTTTGATACCATCGTTGACAAAGCGTAGCTCTGCTACTGCGTCGGCCCGCGTCGTTGGGCCTACCTTTGCTCCAACTTCCGCTGCTTTCGCCTGACGTGCTAAGGCCCGTTCTTTCATGTCCTCAAGTGAGGTTGCCTTGGCATTGTTCCCAGAGGAACGTTTGATGTCCTCATATTGGTCGCGAGTCCAAGGGTTACTTAAAAGTATGTATTCCAACGCCTCTTTCTGTTGCTTCCGTGCGATCAAACGGTTCACTTCGCGAATTTCATCTTGCGTTAAACCTTTCTCGGCAATAGCAAGCAAATAATCGATCGCGGGATTGCCGTGAGTGCGCAGTTCGGTGTTGTAGAGCACAGCCAATTCGGTGCCGAATACGTCGACATCCGGACACAATAGTGCGATAAACTCGGCCGAACTGATTTCTCCTTCCGCAAGCATGCGCACGGCGACGTCCTCTCGAGTTGGCTTCGCGGTCTCGCCGCCCGCATGGTGAAACCACTTGGCGTTCAAGGGCCGGGATGACTGAATCGCACCCTCCAAGCCAATCTTCCGAACATCGTACTTATCGTGCAGCCGCAATATCATGGCGGCAATTTGCAACTGTCCGACGCGCGACGTATGAAACTCCTCGAAGACGAACACAGTTCCTTTACTACCGCTCGCCCAAACGTCACCGACACGACCGATACCGCCAGCGACCGTCCCAGCGATTTCCGGTAAGTGCTCGCCCGGCTTTGACCCTCCCGGCACGTTCTGCCCAGTCACGGTCGCCATCGCGAGCGTGACTGCAAGCCCATAGAACAGTGCTGAAGTCCAGCCATTCCACCGTTTGTTCAGTACCATAATCCTCCTTCGCTACCTAACTGGAGCACAAGAAAGCATATCGTGTGCCTGTCGTAGACCCTCTCTCGGCAAGGGTTCGGTCTCCCAATTCAGATCATCTAAAATCACACGCGCTTCGCAGGTCCCAACCTTACCCAATGTGAGCGCAATCCAATACCGCGTAATGACATCCGTGTCGGGACGGTATGATCGCCGCAAATCCTGCAAAAGCTCTCCTAAGAGCGATGAGTCCACGCTGTCAAAAAGCGATTGCGCGTTTCGCCGGGTATCCTCTGGGTGATGCTCGGAGAGAAGGCTGTGCGCTGCGTAATACGCTCTTGCATGAGCATCCACGGTTGTATATAGCATCTCGAGCCTTGCTTCTGTGAAGCCACCGCATTCCGGACGCGCGTCTATCCAAATCCTTGCACGAAGCTCCTGCGGAATTATATCCTTGATGACCAGTGTGATCACCGGCACTCCTCGCCCTCGTGCCGTCGCCAGTTCGTACTGACACGTCGGTGACGCCCAGCTTCCAGCTGAACACAAAAAAACAAACGAATGAAACACTTCGGTATCTATCGTTGTGCGAACATCCTGTCCGGCATCGAATTCATCGTTTATAAGCGTAATTCCGCGTGATTGTAACCCCACTTGCAATCGTAATCCGAGCGCGTGTGAGTCCGGTTCGCATTTGTGGCTCAGGAAACACTTTATCGGATCAGGCATGCCACCTTCGCTTTCACGCCTAATGTCGCCTGAAGTTCGAGCCGTGATGCGACATCCTTTGCGCAGTATTAGACGCGAGTATACCGCAAACGCGATGTCAATGTAAGTCGAAAATTCTTGACGAGCGAATTTACGTGATCCAACATACTATTCTAGGGTTAACATTTGGCAGGGTTTGAACGTGGCGATATCGGCGAAACCACCTTTCATCAGTGGCTTAGGTGCCTGGGTTCTAACCTACTTCGCGATGAAAGAATACCGCGCTCTGTGCAGCTGATTCTGCCTCTGTGCCGTTTTAAACTTGTTCAACCCGATTGAATTCGGCGCTTCCGGCCTGCGGTGGCCGGAGAGGCGGAGGTCTTACGCCAACGTTGGTGCGAGATGCTTTCCCAGGTTGATCAGGCTGTCGGCGATCACGCCGAGCCCACCCAGCGCTGCATTCTACCCTTTCCGTGATATCGGCAGCGGGCCAAGCCATGACGGCGTTTGACGGTGCTGATCCGGCCTTCACATTCCTTGCGCCACGTTTGGCCTTGCTTGAACCAGCGCCGCTCCTCGCTCCTCGTGCTCCGATTGGGAATCGACACATAGTCCACACCCATTTCTCTCACCGCCTCTTCATTAGCTCGGGAGTAGTAACCTGCGTCCGCCGCCACCAGCCTCGGGACCCGGCCCGAGTTTGCGCTGATGCGCCTGCACGGCCAAGATC
>CATPCN010000532.1 GCA_955652855.1 uncultured Chthoniobacterales bacterium
GACACGGACGCGGATTTGAAGCGTCTCGGCGACCAACTCATCGCCTTCGCGCAAAATCGTCAAACGCAGCATACAGCGCTAGACATAGTGAAGCCAGGGCTGCCGGCGATTGCCGGTGCGAGGGCGATTTCGCCGCGCGCGGCGTTTTTCGCCCAAGCTGAGCGCGTTCCATTCGATGCTGCACGAGGCCGCGTCGCCGCAGAAACCATCGTGCCCTATCCCCCTGGGGTCGCCGCGATTTGGCCGGGGGAGATTCTCGATGGCGATCTTCATTCATTCCGCCACGCGGTGAAACGCAGTGGAGCAAGCATTCAATCAAGCGACCCTCGCTTGGATAGCCTTCTCGTCGTTAAGTAATATTCGTCACGCGGTTTCGGACCCTCTGGAAGCCCTCCGTCCAATTGAGCAAACCCGGTCGATGGACAATGTGCAACAGCCCCACACGGCTCGAATTCGTCGAACTGTCCAAGTCCACATAGGAGTCCAAAACCACCCCTTAAATGTTGATGTTTTGTTGACGACCGTTTATATGATATTATTAGTGCGCGAGATAATCTGACTCGGCGATATATGTCGTAAATCACGACCGCTAGTTGACCTGACGGGCATTTTTCCGCCCGATTCCAAGATGCAGGCGGAGGGGACTCAATCGCGCCGAGCGCCTCGCGCTGAGATATACTTTCCATCGAACTGGTACAAAATATGGTCAGGCAACGAGCGAGATCGACTACACGGTTTGTTCTTAAATGATCGACAATACCCACCGGATGCGACCCGCCGATCGCGGATGCGAACTGACGGGTGACCTGCGAGTCTTAATAAGGAAACTCAGTAAGCCAAACCTCGCCTGCAGTATGCGGGCTGTAGGTCTCGATCATCTGGCCATCATCTTATCGGGCACGCTTTCGTACAGCTTGTGGATGAGGGGCAACTGGCTGTTGCTCGCATTGCTTTCTCCCGTGTTGTTGACGATTGCAGGGCGATCGATGCGTGGGCTGGAATGCCTCGTTCACGAGGCATCGCACTGTAATCTCTCCCGCGCGCGCCGTCTCAACGATATGCTGGCGGATCTGCTTTGTGCTTGGCCGGTATTGAGCGAAGTGGCGAAGTACCGCCAGTCGCATCTGGTACACCACCGATCGTTGGGACACGAAACCGACCCGGATCGCGTACGATACGAACGGTTGAACCTGCAAACTCTTGATCGCTCCACTACTCCCGCTCTTGTATTCGGAGTTCTGATTAGGTTGTTACCTTATATTCCAAGCTGGTGGTGGGCGATTGGCGTTAGCGGCACGACTGTAGTCCGCTTCGGACTCTGGCATCTCTTATTGTTCGGGGTTCCCATGGCTCTGGTTTTGGGGCCGGGGCATGCGGTGGTCTTCTGGTGCATTACTTGGGCAATTCCCCTATTCCTTGTCCTCCCGATCATTCGCTTTATTGCGGAAGCGGCGGAGCACGAGTATGTGGAGAGAAACGCGGCACACGTTATCGTAAAGGCGACATGGAACAATATCGGCTGGGTTCACAAGTGGATCTTCCATCCGCATCATGACGGCTATCATGCCGTCCATCATCTGTATCCGTTCATTCCACATCATGCCTTGCGCATCGCGCATGAGCATTTGATGCGGAAGGACTCCAACTATTCCGGATTCACGTTGATTCGGCATACGCTGGTCCAGCGGAGCAAACAATAATCGGGTAGAAATATGAATGCTCTCGTCATTGGAGGTTCGGGTTTCGTCGGAAACGCTGTGGTGCGGGCGCTGTTGGCCGTTGGATTTGCCGTCAGCGTGCTCAATCGCGGCAGCAGGCGGTTGGAAGGCGTAACCCAACTTACGGCCGACCGAAACAACGCGCACGCCGTTGCAGCGGCGGTGCAAGGCAAGGTGTTCGATTGCCTTGTCGACACCAATGCCTACACCGGCTCGCAGGCCAGCATTATTGCCGGGATGCAGTTGGGCATTACCCATGCAGTCGTGATATCGAGCGCGGCGGTCTATGCGGACCGAGTGAGAACACCGCCGCTAGAAAACGATTCAATTGGCGGCGGCTCCGCTTGGGGAGACTACGGCCGCGGAAAAACGGAGGTCGAGGAAGCTTATCGCGCGGCGGGCATTCCACTTTGCGCCGCTATTCGCCCTCCCTACATTTTCGGCCCAAACAATGACCTAGACCGAGAGAGTTGGTTCTTCCGGCGCATTCGGCATCGACGCCCGATCTTGGTTCCGGGAAAAGGCTGGGCCGTCTATCAGTTTGTACATGAGGACGATCTCGGCTCCGCGATTGTCACTTGGCTCGCCCGCGCGGCTCAAGTCCAATCGGCGGCGTTTGAAGCCTATAACGTTGCGGATCCCGAACTCGTTACATCGGCCGGGCTGACACAGCTGCTAGCGCGTGTTGCGTCAATCGATGTGGACATGCGGTGCCTCGGGGCCGCTGCAGACGGGTACAAGGCAAGGGACTGGTTTCCTTTTCGGGATGTAGACTGCGCGGTGGATCCATCTCGATTCACTTCGCGTTTCGATTGGCGTCCCGCGACTTCACTCGATCATCGCTTTGCTGAGGTGCTGAAAGCGCTCGAAGACCGCGGAGCGTTGAAGGACGACGACTGGACGCCGCTTGAAGCAGAACTACTCCAAAGATTGGATGCCTCGGCATAACCTGCCCCATTTGAAGCCAAACTTGATGAACGCAGGGGAAGCGAAAACAGTGACTCAGCCTACTCGTGTTCTTGTGACTAACGCAGGCGAAGGGCCTGCAATAAATTTCTGCCGCGCTCTGCGACTGGTTGACCGTCCCTATCACATCATTGGGACCGAGCCGGTACCCTACCGCTTCTGGAATGCCGAAGCCGATGAAATGCATCCCATCGTTCGTGGGGACGATCCGCGCTTCATGAAGTTCCTAACGAGATTGATTTACGATACCCGCGCTGACGTAGTCTATGCTAGCGACACGAACGAAGAGCTGCTGCAGATTTCAAAGAATCGTGCCGAGATCGAAGACGCTGGCGCCCACGTACTTATGCCCGATCATGAGCGTGTAGAAGTCTTTGAGGACAAATGGCGCACCTATCAATGCCTTGCCGAGGCCGGCGTACGTGCTCCGGAGACGATCCTCATCACGACGCCGGAAGTGCTGCGACAAGCGTTCGAGCGCTTCGGCCGAGTCTGGCTGCGCGCAACATATGGTTCAGGTGGACGCGCTTCCATCTCGACGGGTGACTTGGCGCTAGCACGCGCCTGGATTGCTAGGCATGATGGCTGGGGACGTTTCACTGGTGCCGAGATGCTCACCGGAACCTCGTCTACGTGGTCTGGACTGTGGAACAAGGGCCAATTGGTGTCGTGCCAGATTCGCAAGCGATTGTTCTGGGAATTTGCCAGCCTTTCTCCATCCGGCGTGACCGGCATTACCGGCGCACAGATTATCTCGGACGACCCGGAAGTGCATCGTGTTGCGCTTGCCGCGATTCATAGCGCCGATTCTCGTCCACATGGAATTGTGTCGGTCGATGTCACCTTCGGCGCAGACGGCCTGCCCTACGTTACCGAAATTCAAGCCAGCCGGTACTATTCCTCAATTCTCTTCCTCGCTGAGGCGGGGCTGAATTTCCCGGACCTCTTTGTTCGGCTCGCCATGGGCGAAACCGAAGGATTGCCCCGGAATCTCATTAATCCGCTGCCCACAGATTTGATCTGGGTGAAATATGTTGATTGTTTGCCGCGCCTAGTGCGGCAGCACGATGTTGATCAGATCGAACGACTGCTCAAGCAACGATTGCAGGACCTTTAGGTCCGTCGGAAAGGTCGTGTCTCCTATATCCGAACTCGCCTATGTCGCCACATGTGCTTTGGGCGCCGTCGGCATCGATGAACCGCTGGAGCATTGGAGCCAGCTATCCGGCGGGCTGATGAACATCACCCTGAGAGCGGGGCAGTATGTCGTGAGACTGCGTTCTTTGGGCGCGCCTGCATCCAGCCAGCTCTTTGCGGCCGAGCGCTGGACCGGACCGATCGCTAAGGCCGCCGGTATCGCTACACCTCGGCTTTTTGGCGTAACCGAAGTAAATGTCGGCGCCGGTTGGGCGGCGGCAGTGTTCGAGGCAGTGTCGGCGCCGCGCTTCGACAATTTGGCGCATCAGAGTCATTCCGCAACGATAGAGGCGGCTCGCCGTTGGGGGAATGGGCTGGCGCGGTTGCACGCATTGCCCTGCAAGGTGTTTGGAACGTTGTTGGACGAATTTGGTACGGACTCCGCAGGTTTTGCGCATGGCTTGCTGTCGTTGGAAATCCAGCCATTGGCAGCCATCGATCGCCCCCTGGCACGAAAGTTTGATCAGATGATCGCAACTCTGTCTGCCGCACCAGAGAACTCCGGCCTGCGGCCTAGCTATGTTCATGGTGACGTACATGGGCGCAATATCCTAGTGCCAGCGGCGGGCGAACCGATATGGCTCGATTGGGAGGCTTGTCGCAGAAGGATGCCGGAATTTGACTTTGCACAATTGCCGTACACGACATGGCGCAATAGCATGGCCATTGCGACCGCGTTTATCGATGGTTACCTTGAAATTCCGAGAGAAAGACCGCTATCCTTGAGCATGCTGCACGCATGTCAGGTTTATTGGCATATCCGATTTGGACTATTCCTTACTTCCTGCAGCGGGTACGATCATGCTTATTTCGGGACGCCCTTGCAGCATTTCGATATCGCTCGTGAGCTTTTTGCCTCGCCCCCAGCGCAGTGGATGAAGTGGCTCTGCGCCGAAGAAACACCGAAAAATGAAATGACCAAGGACAGTAAATGACCACCAAGCTGGATGTGCGTACCGGGATTCGTGAGTTGATCGATGGATTCGATGGCCTGATCCTCGATCAATGGGGCGTCCTGCATGACGGTACAACTCCCTACCCTGGGGTGATCGAGGCGCTGCGGAACTTCGTCAGTCGCAGGGTGCCAGTGGCGGTGTTGACAAATTCAAGCAAGAGCGAAGCTGCCAATCGTGAACGATTGGCCGGGCTCGGAATACCTGGCACTCTCTATGGTCCGCTTGTAAGCACGGCAGACCTACTCAAGGCTCATCTCCTGCAACTGGCACCCCGGCCAGGAATCTTTCTCCTGGCCTCCGATATCGATGCCCGCCTTTTTGAAGATCGGTCGCTGCCCGTGGTAGCTCGGATAGAGGAAGCTGAATGCGTAGTCTTGCTTACAGTACCGCAGAGCGACGTCGATAATCCTTCAAGCGCGCCTTGGATCGAGGCTGCTTTGGCCCGCGGTCTCACTCTGCACACTCCTAGTGCCGACGTGCAATCGGTTGTACCTGGAGGCAAAGTTGTATGGGGTTTTTCTAGAGTTATGGATTACTATGCTGCCCGGGGCGGCCAAGTGCTTCTTCATGGGAAACCCAGTGCCCACTGCTACCAAGCCTGCCGTGATCGGCTGGGTCTGGGACCAAACGCCAAAATTGCGGCGGTCGGGGATCAATTCGCCACGGATGTGGTTGGAGCGGTACAAAATTCTATTTATCCGATTCTTGTAGCCACTGGCGCTGCGGCGAGCGATCAGGAGCGTTATTCTGAAGAAGCTTGGCACGGCAACCTGATGAGCAGATGCCGCGAGTCCAGAGTGACCAAGCTTACCATATTGCCAGAGCTGCGATGGTAGCGCCTGGCAGGCAAAGCGTGTTCGCGCTTCTGCATGTGTTGGACTGAACGGTCGGTCGAAGCGCATGATTTACGATCTAGCGATTGTCGGTGCCGGCCTTTCGGCCGGACCTGTCATTGAATATCTGGCGGGCGCTAGATCGCGTGCTTCGATAATAATATTGGACCGTGGCGTACCCGATCCGGGAGTGACGCCTCCAGATCTCCAATTGGTGCATCACGGGCGTGTCAAGACGCTGACGCCTTGGTGGACCAGCGGCCGGATCGGTGGCGCAGCAAATCTTTGGTACGGACAACTCTCTCGCTTCGAAGGATCTGATTTTCGCGTGCCCGGGGGCGGGAACTGGATTGTAAGCGAGAGCGAGTTCGCTCCCTTCTACGACGCTATCGAGCGCATGCTTCGGCCTTTCTGCGCTAACCATCTGCTCACCGGCGTTGCGCCATTAGATTCGCCGGGCCGTACGCTCCGCACGCGCTTGGCCCGGTTTGAGCGGCAGGTTTTCGATGCGCTCGGCCAATTGGGCTGGGCGCCCTATTCCGGTTTGACTTGCCTAGGCGGGCCTGGCTGGTGCTCGGCCCCCGTGGATCCGATAACTTTGACGCCGATGCGGCTCCAGGCACCTCAGTTCCATATAAGAAACTGGGTATTTCGCACCGAGCGCCTCCTCAAGAACTCAGCGAACATGACCTTGGCTGCCGGTCAGGCGGTCAAAAAGTTACAGCCTGCTTCCGGTTGCTACGCACTTAGTTGCTGCGATACCCGACAGCGTGCGAATACCTTCTATGCCCGCCACATCTTGCTGGCCGCCGGACCGTTATCCACGGTTCCCTTGTTGCACAGCCTTCCCGAGCCATCCGCGTTGCTGGGCCGACGTTTTACGCTGAGTTCTGAACTAACCGCCTATGTGGCAACCGACCTGCCTCGCGGCGACGCCACGGATGCAATGATCGGGCGATTCGCTCACATCTCATCGCGGTATCTGCGCCCGGCCAACGACGGCGATTATTCGATGGGAGGCAAGCTTTCGATCTACGACGCCATTTCCTTTGATGGAGCAAAACGATTCGCTCTCAAATTGGCGCAGCAGCGAATAGAAATTCCTGATTGTGCGATGGTCTTGAAGGTGAGCTTCAAGGGGACTTCAGAATGCTCCGACAGAAAGTTTATAGAACCTTTGGAAGGAGGAGAAATAGTTCTTCATTACGAACCAACCAATACGGACTTAGATCTGATTATTCGTGCTCAAAATAGCATCTACGATTTGACTGATGCCTTGCCGGGTGGACGAATTCTGTCGATATGGGACAATGTACGCGGCGCCGACCCCACCTCGGCGCATTTGCACGGCGGCGCGATATTTGGTGGCGCGCCCGACGCGAGCGTCTTGTCGCCATTGTGCGAAGTATGGACAGCGCCCGATGTTTTCGTAGGCGACGCAAGCTTCATGCCTGGATCAGGCAGTACGAATTCATCGCATATGACGATGGCCAACGCGTTGCGTATCGCGCAGTTCATCGCAGAACGACTTTGAAATGACTTTTCTTTCTTAAGTACGATCAGGTGAAGCTGCCACAGCCTTCCCCGACGAGGACAATAGGCGCGACGAGCATAAGAACAAGATTGTTGTACTTCAGAGTTCAATCAGAGACTGCGATTGTCCAAGCCTCAGGATAAACCGCTGCTCGTAGAAACACGCAATGTTGTCTGGCCTTCACTTCTCTCTCATCGGGCCGCGCTCAAAATGTCAGCCACCTTCATGTTTTCTCAGCTCGCCCGCGCGGCACTGGCTTTTGTTCGTCACCATTCTTCTGATCCCATACTCGAACCAATACCGGGGCGGGCCGCTCCTCGCCCTTCACAAGTTGCGTCTCTGATCTCTACCTCTGGCTCGTACTTGTCTTCCTCATCTTCCCTGTCACCGGTAGGTAATGGCTATAACGGTGTTGTTTAGAAGCCGCAAATTAACCATTCTACAAACTCGTTTGGAAAGTCTCGCATCAGCGCGATTCGTAGTAAGTTTGCAATCAACGCGAAGTATTGTCCTCTTGCTGCATCGGGATCTTCCATCGGCATAGCGCTTCCATATCTTTCATTCGCCTGTTGATAGAAATGACCATGCTTCTCGTATTCGATGATACGTTGGACGGGCGAGTAGAAGGTAAGGAGTACTAGGCGAGACAAGTCTGCATTCGCCAGAAGTTCGTTGCGGGCCCGCAGGACTAGCGCTCGCATTGTGCTTTCTGTTTGATTGTCTAGATTCGCTACAAAATCGTTCACCTCGATCAGTAATTTGGGATCGAGAAACGCCTGAAGGGGCTGTCCACCAGACCGCGGATCTGCTCGCCGGGCGTAGAACAGCAGGGACCGACACGCTGCAGCTTTCGTAATGGACCATTCACCCGAGAGAGTTTCGTCAGTGACACAAATTGGAATACCAGCATGCCCATGAAGAGCTTGCATAGCAATCCTGGTATGTCCAAGCTGCTCTTGTGAGAAAATTGACGACACAAAAGGATACCATTCGTTACGGAGGTCATTCGATAAAAGCTGTGAGAGCAGAAAGATATTGATGCCGCCACGTTTCTGTGGCCAAAGCGAGCCGCCCCGTATGTAGGCTTTGAAGAGAGACGCTGGAACCATGAGCTTCTCTTGAACGTTACGCACCTGTTGGGCTTAGTCCAAAGGGTTCACTGAGCCCACGTCGTCCACCCGACGCGCCATCGAAAGGTGCTGGATCGCGCTGCTACGGCCCGGTTACTCCGTTCTTTACCCTCCCTCGTCCGATTCCTCTTGCAGATAGCATTGGTCCAAATCAGGCTGAAACGTTGATGCGAGTACGGCTTCGCTCCATCGGTTTACTGAGGGCACACATACGCCGGCGTCTGTTTCTTCAAGGCCGCACATACCTGCGTGTACATCGCGGTCTGATTCGCCGGCGTGAACCAGTTGGGAAAAGGCTGCCCGCTTTGCAGTACCGGGCTGAACTGCTGGTACAAGGGGTCCTTCTGTACCTTCGGTTGTGAC
Source organism: uncultured Chthoniobacterales bacterium (assembly GCA_955652855.1). Next base: position 8,698 of record CATPCN010000532.1, read on the forward strand.
CAGAACGGCTGCGTCGCCACCAGCAGATGGCGCGGAGGCGTGCCAACGGGCAAATCCTGTGAGTACGCAATGAAGGTTTTCATTGATGCCGAGGTCATCAGCGTGGTGAGTACTTGGCTATCGCCGGCGCACGCGCCGCTTGCGCAGGTGCTCGAGTTGTTCACGAAAGCATCCGTGAAGAGCACCGGCTGCGCGATCTTGCCCCACGGCAAAGGGATCGCATAAGTCGTCCCCGCCACCGTCTGGTACAGGAGAATATAGAATGACTGCTCGGAGAATCCCATGTCACTGCTGGCATTGCCGGCAGCCATGATCTTCTCGGTGGTTCCCGTGGGCGACTTGTGATACGTGTTGTCCACGCAGTTGTTCGCGCCAGAGAACAAGCAGGTGGAAACCAGGCTGGTCAGGTTCTGGATCACGGCCGGATCGGGCGGCATGTTGAATGCATTCTTGATGGTCTGGTATCCGTAGTTCTGAACATAAGCATTGATGTACATCGTGGGAATGGTCCATGAGCCGTTGTAGTCAGCGACTAGTTCCGGTCTTATGCTGGGCTGGGCTGCCAAGAATTGCCGGAACGCCGCAAGGGTCCCCGCCTGCTTGATGCCCTGCTGGAAACTGAATCCGAAGTACGTGCATAGCCAGCTCGGAATGCCGTAGGTTGTCCCGCCGAGGGTCACCGCCGTCAATCCTACTGGCCACGGCGGTTCACCGGTGACGCTTACCGGGGCGACGAGGCCGCCGTCCAGCAGGAACGTCAGGAATGAGGTATCCAACTCCAGGACGTCGAAGCCGCCCGGCCCCACCAGGGTCTGTAGACTTTCGAAGGTATAGATGTCTACACCCTGGTTCATAACGACGTTAGCAAGCACTTGCGGGCGGATGGCTTGATAGCGACCAATCACATACTTCACGAGATTTGTGAAATTCCCATTTGGATTACTCGGGATGTAGGGGTAGAGCAGAATATTCAGCACGCGCGTTTGTTGTCCATTCACCACGACCAGGCCGTCGGGACCCGATGGAGTGATGTTCATCATACGGGTTTGCAGTCCACCGCAGTTGACCCAATTGATCACGGGCGGTTCGCGGTTGAAGTTTGGGGCCAGAAAGAACTTCGTTCCGGACAGCACCTGGATTTGCCAGTTCGTGGGCCAGCCGGTCGCCACTGTGTATCCGTCGGCTGTACACGTTATCGTATTTGGCGACACGTTATGGATGATTAACTCACCGCTAAGCGCAACCGCTGGTGCCAACAGCGGCGCACACCAAGCCACCAAAGAGATAAATCCTGCCCTAACAAATTTGTCCAGCATAAGCTGCAATTCTCCTCGTATGTTTTAGAGCATTATAACAGTAAATTAGGACGTGCGATGCGACAAAAGCATAATTCTACCCTAAAAGTTGGAAAAAAAGTAGGTTGACGCCGTGAGAGGGGACGGCTGTCAAGGGCGGAATGAAAGTTTCCCACTGCGGCGGAGTAAAAGGGGACCATGTTGGGGCGGCGCGGAGCGGCGAACAGGCTGGCTGACTGCTGGACCGGACGAGTTAAAAGCTTCTACTGATTTTTCCTTAGCCCGTTGTTTTTCTGACTTTGGGGACGGCTGGAGCGCAGCCCTGCGACCCGCTTGCGGGGCGCGTTTAGGGCGGAGCGGAAGCCGTCTCCAAAGTCA
>CATPCN010000533.1 GCA_955652855.1 uncultured Chthoniobacterales bacterium
AACGAGCCCCGAGCTTAAGAAAGCCGCCGTTGCCACAGCTGCACAGATCTGCGCAGCCCGCTCTGCCTGCTCAGCAAACTTACTCATACTGCACCCTGCGCTGCTGGGCCCACGCGCGGATCGACGACCCCCAACGGGGTTCCGGTCTCATAAGCAATTGCGACATCAATCGCAAACTTTCCCATCTAGCTGGATTTCGGAAGGGCCATCATGTTTGGATGCTGTCCGAGGGAACCAAGCGAGAATGCTTGTACCGGAGCGCGGAGAGCCCACCACTAAAATAGGCTTGTTGATCTGGTCCGTAGACAGTGGCATTTTCTTAGTCGAGCGGGATTGTAAGAGGTGAAATTGATTTTCGCAGCAATTGACTTACCCTGAATCGATGACGCCGGCGTGCTTTGCGGAAACAACTTTTATTAGCGCGTGATAGAACATCGACGATTTTACTGACGCGAGAATAATGCTGGCCAAAAAAAAATCCACTAAATCGTGTACTGTCCCGACATGGAAATTATTTCTCCCGCAAACCGCCTCATCAATTTCCACCTTGTATCGCGGATGATCACCTGTTGCGGTGAAGGTCGGTTAAACGGCGCCCGCCTTTGTCAGAAACTAGAACAACTCGTCGCCTCCTAAGTTGCTCTCCGCCATGTCCACCTACATCGCCAGCTCTTGCGAACAGGCTCGCTACAACTTCAAGGAGAGCTGCAGTCGCTGGCACCAGAAGGGGCACTGCCCAACCAAACGGATGGGATGCTGGCTTTTCAAACGTCTGCGTCAGCCGCTTTTCCACTTCAGCCCTGCTTACGACGCTTGTGTATTTACTGCGAGATTTGATCGATCCTAGGAGCTGAAATGGAAAAACAGACTCTAACGCTGCGAACTTTTCTTTCCCCTGAGGAGCTACGAGATCGGCTAAAAAACTGGGAACCATGGAGCATTCGAGTCGATTTTAGTAACGGGGTTTCGACAAAGGATCTCAAACGCCGCAACCGCTTTGTCGAGCACCCGTTGAGCAAGTTCAGTGTAGTTGAAGCCGCCATTCCTTTTGCAGATATCTCGCACGGGAGGCTACTCGATATCGGCTGCAACGCCGGATACAACTGTATCCATGCGGCGGCAAAATACGGCATTCGCTGCATAGGTATCGACACCTCGTCTCGACATATCGAAGTCTCGCGTTTTCTTTCGGAGCTTGCTGGCGTTGATGCACAATTTTTTATTGCGAGCGCAGAGAACTTCAGTCGTCCCAAGGAATTTGATGTCGTGCTTCATTTCGGCACGCTTTATCACCTGCCGAATCCAGTCCTCTCATTACGGGCCGCTTTCGACAACCTGCGGCTGGGCGGTTATCTCGCTTTGGAAACCCAGGTATACGATCATCCAGAGGATCCGAACATCTGTTACTTTATGCACATGCAAAACAACGACCCGACAAACTTTTGGGCTTTGAGCATGAGCGTGCTGACGAAGTGTTTGGAATTGGTAGGCTTCCGGGACGTTCGAGAGCTAAGCAAGGTAGTGTCCTCGGAATGGCTGGCCCAACACATGGCGCGGGTCGTCTTGGTCGCGCGGAAACCCGAAGAACCGTCTGCTCAACCTTACGCTCTACAGCATATAAATGAGAGCCAGCTTGATCCCAGATCATGAGGTCCATCCTGAACGGCCGCGCACCAGAATGAGCACTGTGTCCCCAGTTACGAGATAGTGCGTGTCAGAATGCCTGCGCAAGTTAAAATAGGGGTGCGAACGACCGGCACGATCGCGTATTTGCTGCGCTTTAGAACTGCTTTTCATCCATGCCGGAAGCAGGCTTTAGCGAAATGGGCGCCTCTGGCTTATCAACCAAGCGCCAGCGGTTGCCGACGCCGATTTACATCATGACAGGCGCTGAAGCGGTTAGAAACTGGAACAGAAATCATGCCGCTCGCTGGTACAAGGATGGGGGCCTCGTATTTTGTTAGAGCATCTAAGGAAAATATCATGGCCATGGATGTCATATTCACAAAGCCGCGAAATTCGCTCGTGAAATTGTTCGCAGGATATTTGGGCAAGATGATCAAAATGAAAAACGGAGCACCTTCACCATTCGGAACTTACTACGAATTCGGGACTGGATGGGGCGGGACTTTGGCGGCATTCATGCTCGCCGCCCAGCATGTGGCATCTGAACATTATCTTGATGCTAGCGATTTTCGGGTTTTTGCCTTCGACAGTTTCGAAGGCTTGCCGCCGAGCGATCATCCCGCCGATCAGCACAGCGCTTGGGACAAGGGCGCCATGGCCAACAGCATTGAGGTAATCCGCCAAAAAATGGAGACGAACCCATTCGCAAAACTCGTGCCAGTGACCTACATCAAGGGCTATTTCAAAGAGTCGTTGACCGATGCCTTGATCGATCAGGTGAAAGGTTTTCCGCCGTCAATCGTCACGATTGATGTGGATTATTATACCTCTACCCTTGAATCGCTACTTTGGCTTGATCGTTTTATTGGTTCAGGCGCATTGATATATTTTGATGATATTTGGGCATTTCATGGCCATCCAGATTATGGACAGATGCGTGCGATCCGGGATTTTTGGGCGCATGGTGCTAATGGCAATCTCATTCCATTCGACACGTTCGGCGAGGCGGGAAAATGTTTCATTTATTGTCGAAATGCTTTTGAATATTGATCCACAGTGTTGCGCACGCACATGGCGGAGATTAAACCAATGGAAAAGACCTATAAGCGCGCTATCCGAGTTCGCGAAAATGTGAAACCGCTCAGTTCCCAGATAGTCCGTCAGTTGTTGGAAGATTCGCGGCCAATCTTCTAAAAGCCCGATTCAAAGATGTCGGGTAGATCAATCTTCATCCTTGACTAGACTCATATTGTGCATCTTAATTCCTGACGCTCGCTGGAATTCAGCGCGCGAAGAAGTGGTGAATATGGAAAGTAACCAACTCTCCGGAGGAAACGCATGAAGATTCTGAGCGACGACTTAGTCGATAAGGCGGATTACTATCGCAAGGAATTTGACACCGCAAAGCCGTTTCGCCACGTGCTCATCACGCCGTTTTTTGAGCCAGCTATTGCTGAGTCGATGCTCACGGAATTTCCCGTCCCGATTGAAAGCCAAATGCTAAATGAGTTCGGAAAGAAAAATCGCAAATTCGCCTGCCATGATGTCCGTTCGATCGGACCGACATATCGCCTGATAGACGACTATATTTCATCACCTGAATTCGCCATGTTTATGGGGCGCATCACCGGAATCCAGGATCTCCTGTATGATCCGGAATATCACGGTGCCGGAACGCACGACAATATGTCCGGCCAGGGAATGGACGCGCACGTTGACTTTAACTTGCACCGGACGACCGCGTATCATCGACGGGTCAACGCCATTATTTATCTGAACAAAGAATGGAAAGAGGAGTGGGGTGGGAGCTTGGAGCTTCACACAAATCCGTGGGACTTTGAAAACGACAAGATCATTTCTTACCCCCCACTGTTCAATCATTGTGTTCTTTTTGAAACGAACGAGTATTCTTGGCACGGCTTCCAGAGGGTTCAAATGCGTGACGGGCGTGAGATATCTCGCAAGTCCTTCACCATCTATATGTATACCAAGGACCGACCGGCAGATGAAATCGCCCCCAAGCACGCGACGATATACGTCCAGCCAGGCCCGCCGAAGCATTTCCGCCCCGGCTATACTCTCACCGTTGACGATGTGCGGGAGCTTAAGATGGCGTTTAACCGGCGCAATGCCTATCTTCAGGCCATGTATGGCCGTGAATCTCGACTGATCACGCAGGTCGAAGCCGCAAAAAAACTGCAGAAATCCAGTCCAGTAAAACGAACCTAGAAGCCGGGAGGTTCGTGCGCGCTCGAATCGACGGCAGAAATCATTGAGCTGGGTCGCGCCGAACCGATTCGTCTAAAGAAACAGTGAGCGGCATACGCTCGAGGCGGTGGTTGAAATCTAGAAGGGGTGTGCTGTCCCTGCGCACTCTGACGCCACTCGCTCGCACGCAAGCTCGCTGTTGAAGGGGCGCCGAAATTTGCCAGACTTCACCCGTTTAACCAAGTAGGTAACACACCTGGGATTTACCAAAAAGCATAATACGTTTTCATATTGAACGAGCTGTGCTGGGCACTCGACCCGGATGGAGTGTTTCCCGTCGGATCGACCGCGCAACTGACCGGAAACCACCTGGTCTGCTCCTCACACAAAATGTACATGCCTGCTGCCTTGCGCTAGCCCGTGGATACCAACGCGCGCCCATTCCGCAGCAGTTAGCTTGATTTAGTAACGGAGTTTCGACAGAGGACTTCAAACGCCGCACTCCGTTCAACGAGCATCCGTTGAACAAGTTCCGTGTTGTCGAAGCCGCTATTCCTTTTGCAGAACTCTCCGGCGGAAGGATGCTCGATATCGGCTGTAACGCCGGATACAATTCGATCAATGCGGCCGCAAAGTATGACGTCTCTTCCACAGGCGTCGATGTCGTGCGCCGATTTATCGAAGTCTCGCGTTTCTTTTCAGAGCTTGCTGGAGTTGATGCCGAGTTTCATCTCGGCAGCGCAGAGACTTTCAGTCGTCCCAAGGAATTTGATGTCGTGCTTCATTTCGGCACGCTTTATCACCTGCCGAATCCAGTCCTCTCATTACAGG
>CATPCN010000534.1 GCA_955652855.1 uncultured Chthoniobacterales bacterium
TCCACATTCTGATGGTCGCCTGGTCGGGGTCAATCCACATCAGCCGCTCACCACCTGGTGCGAACGTAAGCAGCCGGGCATTGGCCTTCACGGCGGCTATCTCTCGGCGAGCGCCGACACTCACTAAGTCTCCGGACGATAAATTGTGGGGATTCACTTTGGTCAGAAAGTTTCCGCCAGCGAGCGGTGAACGCACGTCCTCCTATAAATACCTTGCGCCAAACGCTCGAATTTTGACCGTGGCGAATGATTCCTTGCCGCTGCTTCCTAGAGAGCACCCCAAAGCATGGGGTCAACCCATGCGATGGGGAACGCTTATTAAACTTTACGAGTATCGGTTGCCTCATCCATCAGCCGTTTATTTCGATTTAGCCTATGAATTGAGCAGAAAATTGCACTCAGTTGCGCTTCCGTTCAGCCTCCTTGAACGCCGCGATTTTCAAAGCAAGGAATATGACCGGACGCTTTCGGGAATGGATGTTCGAATCGCTGAGAACCGCGACCAGATCGAAGATGGTTTTCCGCTCGATGACGAAGTGGAAATCGAAGACCTCGGTCGTCTGCGGATAAAATACATTCTTTTCAAGGACGCTAAAAAAGAGCGCTGGTTGTCACCGTCGGAAGCAATTTTCTTTACTGTCAACGGTCAAACTCATGCGGCATTGCCTCGAAGTTTCTACACAAGATTATCTGTAAAGCTAGAATTCTTGGCGCGAGATTTGATGACAGTTGTTGATTGCAGTGGGATGAACAGAGACGCGCACGAAAGTCTGTTCATGGCCTCACGTGATCACGCCAGGAGCAAAAGTTGGCGATCTCATTCCTCTCAGAATTGAAGTCACTGATGATTCGAGGATTCAACCTTTCTCGTCGGAACTACAATTGAGGATCGCTGGTGCTGTCGCACCTCAACAAAAACAGTCCGGCGAGAAGAAGCGGCACGGTGGACGACTTGCTTTGCCAAAAATCATCGAAGTAAGACATGACGAATGGGACAGATATGACTTTGATGACCTTTCGGCGCTTGAAATCAAGAAACTTGATGAAGGCAATGACGCAGAGGCGAACGATGGAAAAGTCGCGATGTTTGTAAACGTCGATAATCGATTTCTACAAGCGCAGCTGAGGCAGAAACGTATGGAACCGTCGGAGGTAAAGCTTATGACTGAGCAATTCAAATTAGCTATCGCTGTCGTGGGGATTGCGACGAGAAATTTGTTTCGCGAGCATGAGGATCGCGACGCAATGGTTGACTCTGCGACAAAAGCAACGGCTCAAGTGATGCTTCCGCTCATTCGAAGTTTGCCGCGCTTTGAACGCATACTCAGGGATGAGGATGAATAACGAAACAAAATCCGAGATTGTTCGCGTTTTATTTATAAAAGCGCCGCTGTGTCGGCTTTAATTTTCAAACTGGCGAACCCGAAACACGTCGTTATCTTTTCCTCATGGCTAACGAGCTTGCGGCTGTCGATGCCGAGGATTTGAAATCGCGTGTGCGCGAGCTGCGGAGGTTTCTTTGACCTGCCGGCGTTGCAAAAAAAGTTGAGCGCGCTCGAAGTGCGCATGGCTGCGCCGGATTTCTGGAACAATCGCGAACGCGCGCAGACTGATGTCGAAGAAGTCTCGCGATTGAGATCGCTCATCAATCCGTTTCGCGAGCTCGAACGTGAGCTTGGCGACTTCGAAGCGTTGCAGCAACTTGCGGTCGAGGAAAAAGATGAAGCGCATCGTCTTCAAGCCGAGCGCGAGGTTGCGAGCGAACACGAACGCCTCGCACACAAACTCGATGAGTTCGAGCTACGCCAATTTCTTTCCGGCGAAAACGATCGCGCGAACGCGTTTCTCACGATCCATTCCGGCGCTGGCGGCACGGAGTCGTGCGATTGGGCGGACATGCTTTTGCGAATGTATCAACGCTGGATCGAGCGCAGCGGTTTTAAATCTGAAACGATCGACATTCAAACCGGCGAAGAAGTCGGAATAAAATCCGCGACGCTGCTGGTGAGCGGCGAGTATGCCTACGGTTATCTCAACACGGAGCGCGGCGTGCATCGGCTCGTGCGCATTTCGCCGTTCGACGCGAACAAGCGGCGCCACACGTCATTCGCCAGTGTCGATGTTGTGCCGGAAATTGCCGACTCGACGCCGATCGAAATTAGTCCGGCCGATATTGAAGTCGCGACTTTTCGCAGCGGCGGAAAAGGCGGGCAAAACGTGAACAAGGTCGAAACCGCCGTGCGCATTGTGCACAAGCCGACTGGAATTGTCGTCGCGTGTCAGGCCGAACGCAGCCAGGGACGCAACCGCGAGCTCGCACTCAAAATTTTGAAAGCAAAACTCTACGAGATCGAGCAGGACAAAAAGCGCGCGGAAATAGATCGACAGTACGGGGAGAAGGGCGACGTGGCGTGGGGAAGTCAAATCCGCTCGTATGTTTTTCAGCCATACCAAATGGTGAAAGACCACCGCACCGGCGCAGAGACGAGCAACGTGCAGGAAGTGATGGATGGCAACATCGACATGTTTATTCAGGCAAAATTGCGCGGCGAACAAAACACGAAAGGCGAGACTGATGTGTAGCGGCGGTCTATGACCGCCGAAAATGTTTGGATCCGACGGTCATAGACCGCCGCTACAAGTCACAAGCTGCAACCGAAATCGCGGATCGAATTTGCCTCGGTTATGCGCAAGACAGCAAGCAAGACATGAAATTGTGCGCCGGATTCGGCGCACACGTCGGAAATCTCGCTGACAACTTGGACACTTGTAAAGAAAACGTCGCGCGCGTTCAGTGATCGGAAACGGTAAATTGTGGCAGCGCGCTTCGCCGACGATCCCCAGATCGAGGCAAGCAGCCCGCCATTCGTCCCCGTGCGGCGCAATGCGGCGACGCCCCGCGCGGAACTGCGCGAGCAAATGCGCGAGCTCATGTCGAAGCGTGCGTTCGACCTCCGCGTCGCCGAAATTTCGCAAGCGCGGATTCAGCGAAATGATGTTGCACCGCGAATCAGCGCGGCCGGCCGCGCTGCGCAGTCGCGCGTTCCATTCCACGCGTAGGAATCGGGCGAGTCGCATCGCACCATGTGCGGACAAAATTTCGCGAGCATGCGCTTCAAGAGTCTGATCGCGTCCAGTGGAAACACTCGGGAATGTTAGCTCGAGCTGTTCAAGCAAAAGCATGAGCCACGCTTTTTTCCTTACTCGCTGACAAGCGTTTCAAAACACGTCCGATTGCTTCCCCCGCCCTCTCGATTTCCGGTTTGGTTGTTTGTTTGCCTAACGAGAAGCGCACGGCTGAGCTCGCCATTTCCATCGACATTCCCATCGCGAGCAAAACATGCGACGCGACGACCGACCCAACCATGCATGCGGAGCCGCTCGACGCGCAAATGCTCTCGAGATCGAGCGCCATCAACAATGTTTCCGAGCTCAATCCAGGAAAACTAACGTTCAAAGTGTTCGCGAGACGATCAGCGCCGGCGCCGTTTTGCTGCGCGTGCGGAAAACTTATCTCGATCTTTCGCCAAAGTTCATTGCGCAGCGTTTTCTCTTTCTCTTGCTCTTGTTCTTCGAGCGCGAACTCCGCGGCCGCGGCCATGCCTGCAATCGCCGGAACGTTTTCCGTTCCCGGTCGTCGCTGGTTTTCATGCGCGCCGCCAAATTGGATCGGTTGGATTGACAATCCGCTGCGCA
>CATPCN010000535.1 GCA_955652855.1 uncultured Chthoniobacterales bacterium
ATGTATAATTTGCTCGTCGGCAGCGTGACGGAAGGTGTGCTGAAACGGGCGAAACAACCGGTTCTGCTCGTGCCGAGTCGAGCCGATGTTTAGTCCCGGCAGTCCTTGCTAAAAAAATCTTTTCGCCGAATATTCGTCCGCATGCGCAAAGCGTTTTTAATTTTTATGTCGATCTTGTTCGCCGCAGATTTTGCGGCCGCAAGCGTAACGCTTCCGATATCGCGCGTCTTTAAAGAGAGCGGGCAATTTGATCGGCTCGTTCAACAAGGGCGCTCGAATAATTGGAAAACATTGCCGATCGGGGAGCGGACGGCCGCGGTCGGGCAGGCGCTTGTCGGCACGCGCTATAAATCGTTCACGCTCGAAATCGATAATCGGATCGAATCGCCTTCCGTGAATTTCAACGGCGTGGATTGCTGGACGTTTTTCGAGATCGCGCTCGGCTTTGCGCGCATGCTCGACGAGCCGGAGGCAAATTGGACACCGGAACGATTGCTGCATTACATCGAGATCGATCGCTATCGCGACGGCGAATGCACGGGCGAATATCTTTCGCGATTGCATTATCTCGAGGACTGGCTGGTCGACAACAATCGGCGCGGATTAGTGGAAGATCTCACGCCGCATCTTGGCGGTGTAAGCGTGCCGCATTCGGCGCGCGAAATGACGCAAGGCTGGCGTCATTATCGTTATCTGGCGAAGAACCGTTCGTTGCTCGGGCCGCTCGGCCGAATGGAAGCGCGAGTTTCCGCGCGGCCGCTTTATCAAATTCCGAAGAACCGCGTCGCGTCGATCGAGTCAAAACTCAAGACCGGCGACGTCATCGGCATCATCTCGCATGATCGCGGGGGTCTTTATTCGACATCGCACGTTGGCCTGGCGCTGCGCACGAGCGACGGTGTGTTGCATTTCATGCACGCCTCGGCGCCGCATAACTACGACCGCGTCGTTGTCGATGCGCGCCTTTCAAATTATCTCGCTCGTTATCGCAGTGACTCGGGCATTCTCGTCGCGCGGCCACTGAGATAGTTCCGTGGATTCTTCGCCGGCGTCGGATGGCCGGCCACACGTAATAATTTATGTCGATGTTAGCGACGGTGTGTTGCCGCCGCTTTTTTCCTAAGGAGCGAGCTTTAGCGAAATAATAAACGTGGCGCCTTGCCCGAGGCCGCTGCTTTCGGCGCGGATCGTTCCGCCATGCATCTCGACGACTGCTTTACTGATGGCGAGTCCGAGCCCGGGACCTTCGCGTCGTGAGTCAACCTGTTCAAACGCGTCAAGAATTTTCTCGAGAAACCTCGGCTCGATGCCCATGCCGTTGTCGCTGATCTCGATGATGAGCTCGCCGGCAGCGCGATTGCTCGTGCGCACGGTAACTGTGCCGCGATCGGGTGTGAACTTGTAGGCGTTGCGCAGCACATTCCAAAAAACCTGCTATAAGCGCGGCGCATCGACGAAGATATAATGATGGGTTGCATCGAGATGCACCTCGAGGTTGAGGCGGCGCACGGCGGCTTCGCTGCGAACGATTTCCATGGCATGGCGGAGCAGCTCGTGCTGCATCGCACGTTCGCAAATGAAGTTGCAGTTTGCCGCGAGTGATGCGCGTAAGATCGAGAAGGTCGTCAATGAGGCGCGCTTCGAGCTCGATGTTTCGGCAAACCATTTGCAGGCCTTGCTCGAGATCCGACGCGGGATCGGGCTGCTTCAAAGCGCCGCCGGCCCAGATGAACACGGGGTTGAGTGGCGTGCGAAGCAGACGAAACACTGCGTTGTGCGACCACGTGGCATCTGCCTTAAGGAAAGCTTGAGCAGTTCGACAAAGTCACACGGGAAACTGTTTTTAAGAAATCCATCGGCTTGCCCGGACGCGTGCTCGCTTTGGAGGAAGCGGCCTGGATTTTTGACGTGACTGGTTGTGCAGCCAGATGATGACTTGATGAAAATGGTGCAAGCGCTCGGCAGTCAGATCGGACTCTTCATTCACCGGAGAAAAATTGAAAAGGAACTGCAACGTGAGAAAGAAAGCGCGGAAGCAGCGAATGCCGCGAAAGACCAATTCCTCGCAAGCTTAAGTCACGAGCTGCGTCATGCAGCCACAACGCGCCGAACACCCAATGGCCGCTCGCCGCGATCGTCTGAATAATCTCCGGTCCGACCTCGACGAGCGGCTCCGAACTCGCGAGAAGAGTGGCGATCGTATATTGCGCGGCGCGTCGGCGTTCGTTTTGCAGGCGCTCGGTGATGTCGCGCAAGTAGGCCGTGAAAAAAGGCGAGCCCTCAATTTCAAACGGAGTGATGGCGAGCTCGACCAAGATTTCGATCCCATCTTTTCGCATCGCCGGAATCTCGATCCGGCGGTTGAGCACCGGCCCTTCGCCGGTCTTTAAATAGTGCGCCAAACCCTGGCGATGGCGGTCGCGGAGCACGGGCGGAACAATCAATTCGGCCAGCTCTTGACCCACTGCTTCGGAACGTTATAGCCGAACACTCGTTCGGCCGCATGATTGAATTCACGGACGTGACCGCTCGCGTCCATCGTAATGA
>CATPCN010000536.1 GCA_955652855.1 uncultured Chthoniobacterales bacterium
ACCTTGTACACCTCCTGGTGTCCCACAAACACAACTACCCTGTAATGTTCTGGAACTGAAGTGTGGTGGTCTACTTTTCGACCGCCACCAATCGCCGCTCACGCGGCGCTTCGTGGTCTATTATTGCTCCGCCGTTTACATCCGATTCCGTATCACCACGCCGGCATGTTGTCACGCGGACTACAGATCGCGGCGCACATCCTTGGCCTTCTTATCATCCCTGAATGATGAACCGGCTGCGCAGCCAATGCGTAACAAACGGCGTCGTACTACGCACGTCGGTCGAATGGATAATGCAGCCATCGCGCCAGCCTACTGCCATGGCCACAGCCTTTTCCACCAAGCGTCTTTGCGCGATGGAACAGGGTGCGCCGCTTTGGGCTGCTGCGTGGGGATTGCTAGATCGGCCGATTCCTCAACTCCACTGAAATATTTGCCCTTCGCCCATCGGTCGTGAGCCCTATTGGCGTCGATCTGCAACTGCGACCACTGTTCTGCCCATCGCACCCTATTGTTCCTGATCCAGTAATGGGAGCGGCATGGAAAACTCCAGTTCCCGATCGATGGATCGAGCGAAATCGTCTTTCCGTCGAAAATGAGCTTCCAGTCCGTGGGGCTAAGCGGCGTGACGACCTCTTTTCCGCAACCGCAGCAACATCTGTGAACCACGGTGGAGTGTTCGATCGACACGTAAATCTTCCCCTCCTCCAGCACGTCGGGGATGAATTCGACGAATTCGTGTGCAAGAGAGTTTTCCTGCTTCATGGGCGACCGGTCTGCGTCAGATTAGAGACGGCGAGGCAATCATCGTTACGGAGCATGTTGCCTCCGACTGTGTAGGTGCTGTGATGCTCACCGTCGAGATCCTGGTAAAAACCCATCAGCTTCTTCCACTTGATCACTGCGAGCGTCGCGTTCAGCGCGTTCAGATCGGCGATCTGGATATTAACGTCATACTCGTTGCGGTCGGCGTTGTCCGAGAACGAAATCCGCTTTCGCAAATGATCGCGTTGCGCGGGTGTGCTGGTAGTCGCCCGGAGGATGCCGCCCAGTGAACCCTCGCTCAAGTAGACGCCCATGCCCACATCGATGAAGGCAATGCCAAACTCTTCTAGCTTTTCCACGATCAGTTTCTTGGCCGGACCTTCGAGGCACATAAAAACGAAGCTCATGTCCCGCAGCTCGTCCACGTTCTCCGGTACGATATAACCCTCGTGGACGAAGATGCCGTTACGCATCTTGTCGTAGATGCCCTTAAAATAAGCGGCCTTCTTAGGCCTTGCGCTCAGTTCCTCGATCGACGGCGCGCCGGGCGACCTGAAGGCATTGTGCTGCAAGAATTCGTCGCCGTCGAACAGGTGTATCTCGCCCACCGGCGTCTTGGCGACGAAGTCCAGGACGTACGAGCCCGTTCCGCCGAGGCCGACGATGGCGACCTTTTTCACGACCGCCAGCTTTGCCGTGACCGAACCGATTTCGGCCCGCGTGGAGGCCGTGTCGATATACTTGAACACCGTTTCCTCCTTCACTTCAGCGGCCGAGACCGGTCGGAAAGTTTTCGCGGTCACGCCGGGCTCGATCACCTGGGCGTAGCCTGAGAGGATCGTCACGTACTGCGTCACCTTGGCGTAGTAATCCTCATAGGAGCCGCTAGGCATCGGCTTCGCCGAAAACCTGTGATCGACTGCCACGCCAGGACCGAGCTCGCGCCGCGCGCTCTCATTCCTGATCTGCTCAATTTGCGTTCCATCCGCGCGACACGGATACTCTCCCATGAAATGGGCAACGTGATCGTCAGGCTTCACAGTCACGTCGCCCGCCAGCTTCAGCGTCATGACCAGGGTTCCGCGCTTGACGATCCGGCCGGCGGCTACGTAGGGCACATCCTTCACCAGCAAGTGGTCCAACCGGATTTCAAGGTCGTAGCCTTCGTTCCGCAGCCGCGTCAGATCAGCGCTACGACTTATTGGTTTCTGAGACATCGAAGATCATCCCATCCTTGATGCGGACGGTTTCCCCCTCGGTCAAGGTACCCTCCGGGTTCTTCCGCGGCCCCTTCCTGTAGGTGACCGAAAATTGCACATTCGGACCCACCGGGACCGGGTTGTACGCTAGTGCGACAACCTGGTCGAAGGACAATGTTTTCGTTGATACCTCTTTCTTCCGGCCGTTCACGATGATCGTGTAAACCTTTGGCGGCCCGCTGTGAAAGTGTTCGTCTTCCTTCAGGTGGACCGTCTCCAGGCCGTTTTCAACCGGCTCATCTTCCCGATCGCCGGTCACTTCTCGGTACAGGTCGAAGCCTGCCGCGACGTGACCGAGCGCATAGAGCGCCGCGCCCGTGGTCGGGTTCGGCACGTGATGCTGCTCTTGATCGATATGAATGCGCACTTCGTGGTTTTCTGCAGTTTCCAATTGGGGAGCCCTCCTTCGGGTAGCTCTAAAGGCAGTATACCATAACTAGCCATAAACTAGCTAAAAAAGATGCAGTAAAACAATTATTGAATGTTGCATGTTTGGCTATTCGCTGTATAATGGACTCAGGTAGAAACGGATGAACTCGAAGAAGACAATGACACTTAACCTTACGGATCAGGAGATGCGCGTGCTCGAAGACCTCTCCAATCAAAAGGATCTGAGCAAGACGGCAATTCTGCGGCAAGCTCTGCGGCTGTATCAGCTTGTCGACGTGAAGCTTGCTGAGGGCGGGAAGTTGTTCTTCGAGGATCAAAAAAAGGAGAAGGCGGAGCTGATGGTTCTGTGAGGACCCCGATTCAGATCGTTGATTGGGCAACCAGGGAGCCAGTCGAAGCGGAACTGTTCGACGAAGTGACGATTGAGCATTTTCTGGAGACTCAGAAAGAATGGCGACCGCTGGTCGTGGAGGCAGCCACGAAAATGGTTCAGTCTGGGTCACCACGGGAGGTCGTCCCCCGGCACTTCCACTGGGATTGGACCAACAAGGAGGCGGATTTGCGAATCCTGGCGTTCTCGTTCTTCGGAATGAGGGCCCGAGGCAAACTTCAGGGTCTAATGAAGTTGGAGAGTGTGGGAAGATCCGGGAGAATCGCGTCGCAGAAGGGCAAGCCCCTGACGTACGTGGATTATCTGGAGACGGCTCCGTGGAATATCAAACCGCTGATGAAAGCGTTAGGAAGGAGTCCAGAGTTTGCAGCCGTTGGCACGAGGCTTATCGAAGCAGCCGTGCGCAAGAGCCTTGACGAAGGGTTTAAAGGACGATTGGCGCTTCACTCGCTTTCAACTTCGGAGCGGTTCTACCTCGATGTGTGCGGAATGACGGCGGTTGGCCGTGATCCTGCGAAGCAGAACTTGCTTTGGTGTGAATTCACGCCGGAGCAGGCGGAGAGATTTCTCAAAGAGGGTGCCACATGAACATGAACAAGAATCGAGATTGGCTAATACGAAAAGCAGAACAGGAAGATGGCTGCTTCGTATCTGTGGGAGGTCTCGTGGATGCCCTGGAGCAAGCGGAGCAGACGTCGAGCAACGTAATTCCATTCAAGCACGCTTTCGCCCGTTTTCTACAACTTGCCCGTCGGGATCGGAAACTCTCGCTGGAGCAGTTCGCGAAGAAGGTTGATGTTGATCTCGCGGAATTGTTGAAACTCGAGACCGATGATCAACATACGCCGGCAATCCGCACCGTGCACCAGATTGCCGCATTCCTGAAGATTCCAGAGAAGAAACTGATGGCTCTTGCCGGGTTGCTACGGGTAAAAGACGCACAGTTTCAAAATGCCGCCTTGAAATTCGCGGCGCGTTCAGAGCCAGTGGAAAAGCTTTCTCAAGAGGAACACTCGGCTCTGGAGGAGTATGTGAAGTTTTTGTGCGAACGATAAGGAATCGCTTCCTTGAAGCGAGAACAGCACGCGACATCGACGCCCAGATTACGAAGATCCTTCGTGGCTTGGGCAACCCGACCGGCCCGATTGAGCTGGCTGACGTGCGTGCCCTGTTGCAACTCGATCGACAATACTATTCTTCAACCAATGATGGCTTGCTTCGAGAGTTGATCAGTAAAGCAAAAGTCGCGGGGAAACAAGTGATAGCCCGACCGACTCTGATCCTCGATATTGTGCGCAAGTTCGATCTCAAAGCGTTTTGGGTCCCTGATCGGAAGCGGATCATGATCGATGAAGCGCAACCGAAGCTGAAATGGCGCTGGAACGAAACGCATGAGATTATGCATAGCGTTGTTCCCTGGCACGAAGGGGCCATGATGGGCGACACCGAGTACAGCCTGACTCCTGACTGCCACGAGCAGGTCGAGGCCGAGGCGAATTATGGTGCCGGACGGTTACTGTTCTTGCAGGGCCTTTTCGAGGAGTTCGTCCGCAGTTCAAAACCGTCATTTGATTTGGTTCAGGACGCAAAGAAGCAGTTTGGTAATACGCTAACCACGAGCTTCTGGCGCCTTGTCGAGACTCTCGATATCCCGGCCCTGGGCGTCGTTGGCCAGCATCCACATCACGACAGACATGAGATCGACGCTCACGAGCCGTTTCGCTATTTCATTCGATCGCGGAAGTTTCTGGAACAGTTCTTTTCCATTACAGACAGCGACGTGTTTGCGATGGTGAAGAGCTATTGCTCCTGGAAGAAACGCGGTCCCCTCGGACAGAAGGAATTGATCCTCACGGACGAAAACGGCGACGGGCACGTTTTTCTCTTCGAAACTTTCTCAAACTCCTACGACATTTTTACGTTGATTACCTATGTTCGGCGGCATGAAGTGGCTGTGTCCGTTCAAACTCGTGTGTCGAGGCCGTCACTCTGAGAGGAGATCCAACAGTCGCATGAACTGAAAGGAGGTTAATCGCAAAGGTCGTGACGTGTTTCCGCTCGGAACAGCTGGCCGAACAACGCAGGCAGAGAGAGACTGTTCCCGCCGCGCCCTTCTCCCGGACAAAGCCTCGCTGCTCCGCGCTGTCCGGCAGGGCGGAAAAACTATCTCCACACCGGAGCTTGTTTGCTGCTATAAAGGCGATCCATCTCGTACCGGTTCGCGCGTCGTGTGGTTGCACCGACACGCACATAGGTCCCCTGATCCTTGACCGTATACGGTTTGTCGTAACCGGGAGGGACATTCACCACGACAATGTTGGTGTCACGGATTGTCAAAGCACCGGTCGTGAACGACGGGGCCGGTTCGCAGTGCGCATGCACGATATTGGTGAACCTGTCTGCCAACTTTTCCAGTTCGCAGCCGACGATTTCGGCGCTGTCGTTGACGCCGATGAGCAGACGGCCTCCTCCTGAATTTGCAAAAGCCGTGACAGTAGCGGCCAGCGCCCACTTGTCGGGCACTTTTTCCTTGAATTCGAGGGTCTCGGATTCTCCGCCGTGGATGAGGTTTTCGAGATTCTCTTCACTCTCCTCAATCTCCGCGCCCGAGTGGTGCGGCATCCCGAGACTACGGAAATTCTGGTCGGAGTCGTAATACCATTCGTCGATGGCGTCGCCCCGATCGCGCGAGACCAGCATCACAATCATTTTGCGCGGGTACCCAGTTGCCGCAAAACTGGCGCGCCCGTTTTCAAAGGCGAGATCGGAATGCGTGGCGATGCCGTGTACATTCTCGTGGTAGACCTTTCCGACAATCTGGGCTTCGTCGCCTTCCGGGGTCTCGATCTCTACGGCGGCTCCGGTCATCGAGAGCCGTACTTTCTTGACTCGGGCACGATAATCCGGCGCCAGAGCGACGATCTCAGGGGTCCCTTGGTTTGCGACCCGGACGCCCAACTGATGCTCAATAGCGGCATATGCATGGGGGTACAGGGGAAGGCCGAGGGCGCAGACCAAGCCGCGTGGCGCGTTGGCCTGTTGCCCGACACCCTGGGTCTGAAAGTGGTATTCGTACGCGGCGTAGTGGAGTGGATACCGGCGATCTTGGCTGCCGCGCCGTCTTATCATGTTGGCGTCCAGATACGCAGTCATTGGAACGGATGGGGATTCGGGGAGGTTCATAAGACCCTGCTCTACGATCCGTTCGAGCACCATACGGGCGTCCGCGAGCGAAAAAGAACCCCGAACGATCAGCAGGTTGCCATAGTCAGCCCTGTAATCGTCAATCCTCTCATCACTCTTTTGGCGGGGACAGAGCCAAACGACAGCGCTTTGCCATGCCTCGCCATTCTTCACCAGCGCGGCGCGGTACAGCACGCCGTTGTAGCGACTTGCGTGCTCGTCCCAGAGCCCCAGGAGCTGGGCAAGGACCGGTTTGCTGCGGATACGCTGGTCATCCATGGGACTCATTCTACCGAGTGGGCTCTCCTCTTCCGTTCTCTCAGACCTGTATCAAAAGCCTATTGAATGAGGTGTTCGTGCGCTTGTTCCCAACTGCACCAGCCCGCCACTCTCTATTTCCAAAGCTCGTCGTAGACGCACGCTCACCGGCAAGGTCGGATGTTTAGTGCGTTCGGGAATGGCATCGTAGGTTCGGCCTCGTAATGTCCTGCCTGTGGCTTTCTTGCGCACTCCCCCCCATTGTTTAAAGAAAAACGCGACGCCTGCGGCTTTACACTGTTGACGAATGGAGAGCACCCAATCCTCCTTCATCGGGCGCGCGCCCGGTCCACTTTCACCGCCTACAATTACCCATGAGATCCCTTCAAGAGGCAGTGTCCCGATGTCTTCCAGCAGGGGTTCGACCGAGAGGAAACGGACGGCAGCAGGCGCTGCTTGTAGGTCGGCAATTCTCGACAGTCCGTACTTGCGGTCTTCCACCGACACGCCCCACCAGATGTGAGCTTCGTCCGCGACTTCACGTAAAGGCCCGCACAGCATCTGCCGGAGCCGTTCGGACCGCTTCGTTAGAACTTGATAAGTATGCCAGCGCGCCAGATGCATTGTTGTGGCGACTCGAGAAATGTAAGAGAGCGGAACATCTTCGTGAAATAGGTCGCTCATGGAGTTCACGAAGATCATCCGAGGCTGGCTCCACCGAAGAGGCTCACCGAGTTTATGAGGAACGAGTCTCAAATCGAAGCCATACTCGAAGGGATGCCCTGGCACTCCGCGAAAGCGCTCTGCGAACCTCTCGGCGTAGCAGTGCTTACAGCCCGGACTGATTTTTGTGCAGCCCCGTACCGGGTTCCAGGTTGCGTCAGTCCACTCAATTTTTGAAAGTAGCGACATCGATTCACTCCCAAACAAAGCCCGTTTGATCGGTACTGTACTTGAGCACGTCTTCCCAAAACTTATGTGCCGTCTTATGCCGAGAGAAGAGCGCAAGGTAGTAGAGTGGCAAGTTTCTGTCATCCGACCTGACCAGCTTCATTCGATCCAGAGGCTGGTCAAGGTAGCCGAGGGATTTCATACTCATCGAGAATTCTGACGCCAGGAACTGCCGGAAGTCGCTTCTTCTCACGCCCGTCGCCTTCCAACGCTCCCGCCATTCCGCGTTGCCCAGAGCCTCATCGATCTTTGTGGAATTCCCATCAACATAGTGATCGTAGTTGCGATTCGCATCCATGCCTATGGCGAGCAGGACCACGAAGTCTATGTAGACGCTGGACAGCCTGCGCAAGGTCTCGAACTTAATCCCAAAATCGAAGGGGTCCACCAAACATAGACTTAGGACCTTGTTGCTGGAAGACCCTTTGGGGATCTCCTTGCAAATCTGGTCGATTTTGGAATCACAGCTACCAAGAACGTACGCGACCTGCGCCCGAGGCGCGAGTCGATTGACTCGATCCTTCAGAGCCGCGAGAAGATCGCCGCTTTCCTCGCAAAGTATGTATTTGTCGAACGGGCAGGTAACGGTCAGCGCAAGGATGGGAGAGCCCTTGAGGTATTTATTCGTTCCCTGAATATGGCTGCATCCGGCCCCGGCATACAAATCGATGTAGACGCGCTGGTCCCACTTATTCTTCATGCCGGTCGAGAACAACTCGTCGTAGAGGGCCAAAAGGCGGTACTTCGTTTCCGCCCATCGTCTCACGTCCGGGCACGACAGGCCGTCGTTCTCGATGAACAGGTTTTGCGACGCAGACACTGGCTACATTTTATAAAACATTTGTGCCGAGAAATGGTCGAACCTGCTGCGTTGGCTTCGATGAGGAAGCTCTTTTGCTCTCCACCACCCTTCAAGATCGGCGTCACGATCGTCGAGCCAGTCCAAACCGATTTGTGGAGCATTCCAATAGGATGCGGCTAGCCTCGGTTCGCGGGGAGGATTCCGCCATCCCCTACAGCCTGACCCTCATTGGCCGGATTTGGGTGATCCCCGAGGCCAACAACCCTTTCCTTTAGTGCGCGTTAGGCGCAAGCATTCCATTCTGACCCTCACGTTGTGATTCCTGGAGATTCCATTGGCTGATTCGTCCGTCTGATCTCAATATTGACGGGCTGCTTCGGCGGCGTCGTGTACCTCGTTGATGATTCTTGCGAGGTCGGTCCCGGTGAGGTCCGCCATGGTGAGATGCGCGGCTACTTGCTCGTTGAGCCGCTTCTGGTAGAAGGAAGGCACTTTTCTTTTTCGGAGGTGGTTGATGAGCCATTGCCAGAATGTCTGCGGCTCGCGAAAGTGGTCCTCCATTTTCTTGTCAGGAAGAGGGAAGTACGCACTGAGGTTTTTCCCGAGTACCGCTTCGTAGGAGTGTTGAGGCAAATAGTTTTCGATCCCGTAATGTTCGAGGATTTGCAGTGTGAGCGGGTACTTGGCAAATCTGCGCTGGAGATCTTTCGCGGGCTGCGTGAGCGGTCGTTTCGGCTTGCTGAGCTTGCGCCCTTCATCGCCGTCCATGATGATGACTGCTTGTCGGCACCCGTCGAGCCATCGTCCGGGCTCCTGCTCGCTGAGGAGGTTTGCCCATCCGCCGACGAAGTCGATGGTTTCCGCGACCTCCGTCTCCCCGATCTCGGTGAAGAGTTTGCGAAAGATGGGACGGTCGGTTGATCCTTCGCACCATACTTTGATGCGGATCATTGATGTTGCGCCTTTGAGTTTTCTGATGACGTCGTCGAAGGGCGTTCCTTGGGCGGCCTCGATTCGCGCCGCTCGTTCTAGGTTGTTCGCTTCTTCGCGCAGGTGTGCCCGCCACGCTGTTGGGGTAGTCGGGAGTTGTTGTCGAATGATTGCTGCTGCTTGTGGTTTGTCGATCTTCGCAATCGCGCTGGTGATGATTGCGGACGGTCGCCACAAGTTGAGCCTGAGTGCTCGCTCGCGCAGTCGCTTCAAGTCGTCGAGTGCGAATGTCTCCGTGACATTTCCGATCCAGTCGAGTGTGGAGTTCTCCGGGATGGGAGCTTCACCTGCGCGCAGTTGATCTTCCGTCAGGGTTGCGAGCGCTCGGCTTGTGGTAGCACGGTGTTGTCGTTTGATGAGGTGCCGGAATGCTTGGTCGCGGATTCCAGGGTCGTGATCGGTTGCGAGGGCGAGTAGCGTGTCCGTTTCGGTTGGTACGGTTGCGAGGCGTTCCATGGCATCGGTGCGTAGTCCGTGGTTGCGCGTCGTGTCCAGCGCGATGCCCCTGACCGCGTCGTTTATTGTTGGCGTACTGATGTTGGTTTCGCGCAGGAAGCTGAGTGCGTGGCGGGTGATGTTATCGTTCTCGATGGTCACCAACAGGTTGGTGAGCTGTTCTTGTGCTGGTGCTGAGAGTCCTTCTCTGCGGTAGTAGTTGCTGATGGCGTTGTCTGGCCACGATCTGAGCGCGAGGACGATGGGGACGTCGTTTGTCAGGTGGAGGGCGTAGGTGTCGGTGAGTTTGAGGAGTTGTTCGAGGCCGCGGGGGTGTGTCCATTGGTTCTCTGTTTGCCAGGTAACGCTGTGGGCGAGGTCGAACTGGACAAGGATATCGTTCACCTGTTGTGCGAGCCATGAGCGCTGTGCTTCAGAGATTTCGGGCCAGTGTTCTTTGGGGAGGCGCTCGCAGGCGACGATGACGTCGCCGATGGTGGTGGCGGTCTGAATGGTGTGTTGCTGCTCGTTCCTCGTCGTGGTGATCGCCTGATCGCGTTCCTGCTGTTCCGTGATGTAGCGCTCCCTCATCGCTTCTTGCGCTTGGATGATCTCCGGTGATCGTGGCGCGAGGAAGTCTCGTGCAGGTCCCAGAGGGAGCCACGGAATGATGTCTTCGATGTACTGACTCGCGTGCTGAGTGATCCATTGTGCTGCGGGGAGCGTGATGAGCGAAGCGATGCGGTGGTCGACGTATCGTAAGCGCGTGCCATCTGCAGCGAGCGCAGTGATCAGCGATTGGATTGCGAGCGCGTCCTTGTCTTTTGCGGCAAGGTGCCTGACGATGTTCTGCAGCAGTTTGGCGTGGTGGTCGGTGAACTGATCGCGTTCGAGCGCAGCGAGGAGCAACCCGAGCGCGGCCGCGACGTCGTTGCCCCAATGCTGGGGGATGAGGTCAAAGAGCGGTTCGAGGTAGGAGTCAAGTTCATACCCGCCGAGCGTGCCAGGGTTGGCGATGGCGTAATCGATGGCGGCGATGAGCGCTTGTTTGCTCGTGAGTTCGCGGAAGTGATAGTAGGCTGATGATAAGCCTGCATTCGTACTCCTTAGGAGCGGGAGTACTCTTGGAAAGTCTGCGGGCATGCAGACGCTGCCGATCGCGTCGACGACATTGATGTAGTACGTGTCGCTCGGGTCCGCAAAGGCGATGAGGTCACCGATGATGCGGTTATCGGCCGCGTTGATCAGCGCAATGATTGCCGAGTAGCGCAACCCGCTTGCATTGCGGTGTTCCGTTGCAAGCCGCAGCGCGACGGGCACGACGTCTGCTTGGTGTTGTGCCGCGAGGAGGATCAGGGCATTGGCGAGTTGATGCGGTTGGTCGCTCGTGAGTTGCGTACGCAGGTCGGCATTGACGGTTGGCGTGATGAGCCGTGCGAATCGTCGCACGGAGATGGTCTTGTGGTCGACGAGGTAGGTCTGTGTTTGGTCGAGGGCACCGAGTATTTGTTTGCAGAGGGCGGTGCGCTCTTCGTCGAGGAATGCGGCCGGCGAGACGCTTACGAGCCACGCTGGGTAGTGGCGGGTGAAGTACTGTCGGACCTTGGGGTTCATCTCTGCGAGGTACGTGATCGCGTTCCCCCACGAGTCAACGGGCATGTCACGATGGAACGCGAGTTCTTTCAGTCGCTCGACGGACTTGTCGTGGAGTTCCTCGGCAGCGAGGTACTCGCCGTAGGATCGCATTTGGAAGCTGATACCACCAGGGGTCCGAATCAGGATCGAGTGGGACAGTTCATCGAGGAGATCGCGGGCGGTTTGCTCGGAAACCTCGATGGCTTCGCGCATCACGCGCAGTGCTTCGTCGATGGTGAGCTCGTTGCGCGCCACGGTCTCACACGTGATGGCGAGCATTTTTAGTGCTCGTCGTTGGAGGATGGTGCCGAAGGTGGGTCGGCTCTGGATAAGTTGGTCAACGACGTACCGGACGTTTTCTGATCGCAGGGGACTGAAGCTGCCGCGACCATGGTACTGCTTGAGCATGGCATCGAGCACGAAGGGATTGCGTATTTCCTCCGCGCAGTCTGCCTCCCGTACGGCTGCGAGGAACGCGTCTGCATCGACTCCTCGTTGGGTCGCACAGGCCCGGATGTCGTCATCGTTGAAGTCCAGCAGATGGAACACGCTCAGACCGTCGAGGAACGCTTCGGGATGTTGTGCGTAGAATGCCTGCCGGGCTGTGCAAATGATTTTCGCAGTGACGTCGGCGGTCACGAGCGCGTGGATGTCGGTGCGCAGCGTCTGGCGTTGCGGCGCTGGCACTTCGTCAATCCCGTCGAGAACGTACGTGCGATGCAGTTCCGGCGTGTCGAGGACGATAGCAGGGGCGCTCTGCAGCAGCAGGTTGCGAAGGTTTCCCGTGTAGCTCTTGAGTGACGCGACCACGGGGATATCGGCAGGCTTGCCGTGCTCATCGAGATGCTGAACGACTGCTCGTCCGGTTGTTGATTTTCCAGCCCCAGGCTCCCCGAGGATGAGCACTTTTGGGTGGGTCAGTACTGCTGCAAGATCGGGCTCGTTTTCGCGGAACAGTCCCAGGTAGCGTGTTCCATCTTGTGTTGTGGCTTTTGTCCAGCTTTCTGCTGCGGTGAACCGTCGAGCCAAGAGAAACGAAGGGGCGCTCGCCGTGAGAGACCGTCGGTATTCTTGAATGGGGTCGCGAGGCACGATGGCTCGGAGAGCGTCCTTTTTGTATTTAAATCCGACCACTACCATTTTTGCAGGGAAATGTTTTTAGGTGTTAGCCCGGCTTGGCGATTTGTCGCTATCTACCGGCCACGATGCGTGCACCGGTCGCTGGATGCAATGAAGAATCTTCCCCTGCGCTTATGACGCGCGCATTCTTCGCGAGACACAATTCTATGCATCACTCCCTTGAATGCCCTCTGAATAGGAGACCTGAAGGTCCTGATTATCGTTCCGAGTCCCTCGGGTTGGTAAAATTAGCACGTGCAGTCGCCATTCCCTGAAACCAACTCGGCTCCCATCACCATCTCCTGCGATGGCGATCCTACGATACGTGAGGGCGACTGGCTCAGACTCTGGAATTCACTAGGCGTGGATGTGGCTCATGACGTTTGGGTTGGAACCGCCGACATCATTTATGAAAACTCTGGCCCTGGCGGATTCGTTAGACGAAACACGCTTGCAAACGTGCTTGCGGCCAGGAAAGTGATCCACATCATTGCCCGGACGTCGGTAGCGGAGCTTGCAGAGAAAGTACAATTCGCGGAATCGAAGATTGGCACCTTGTGGACGGGTTTCTACAACTGCCAGGATTTCGCGAGCGAAGTGGCCACCGGAATGGCGCAGAGCTTTCAGCGCGACGCGGTGGTTGCCCTAGGATTAGTTTTCGGCGGATTGGTGTTCATCGCGAATCAGCAACAGCCACGCCGGAAACGTCGTACGCGGCGCTAAGTTATTCCTGTTGCCTTTTGAGCTTCTCGACCTTGCACCGGTCGCGGTAGCTGCAAGGTTTGCATTCCGGGTCCTTGTAGTAGAAATCCCCGAAACAGGCAGGCCGCCGCAACGTATCGATACCCCCCGAAACCGCATAGCCTCCCACAACCAGCGCGGAGAGCCATCCGATAGACGCTTTCAATCGGTCAGTATTCATCTGGGCCCTTCGGGCAAGTGCCTTCTGCTTGAGGTCTACCAACGCCGATAGAAGTCGTTCCCGACTTCCGTGAATTTCACGCGCCCGCTCTTGTTGAGTTCCGGTTCGATCTCGATCCACAGGTTTCGATTCGTGACGCCCTGAAGCGTTATTCCGGCAGCCTTAAAAATCAGGAATGGCAATTCACCCTGGAACGCCATCGCCGTCTCCTGGAGCAGGTATGGAGTTGCGATGCTCAGCGTGCGCTCGGGGAAATCACGATCGGTTGCGTCCAGCCGCTTGGTAGCCACACCAATCAGGCACTCGCAGGAGTTCATCAACCTGCGAACGGCATCATCGGTTTGCTCCGCCAGCGAGACGTTGCGCCCGATCGTAAAGCAGCGGAACCCGTGAGGCATAAGCACCCTTTGCACGAGAGAGTTCACAAGTGCCCAATCGTTCGGACGCACGCTGCAACTTAAGAACGTGGTGACGACGTCTTTGGATCGAATTGATTCCATCATGGCTCCGGAGGCGCGATGCGCTCGTGCTGTTTTCGCGAGATATCAGTAAGAGTGTACAAGGGACGGTTGGTATGGGTAACGATCGTATCCTCGCTAAAATGGGTTTTCAACTCAAGCGGTCCTGTGCGCTCGGATATCCGCAGAAAGGCGAATTTGCGCAATCCAAGAAGATGACACCTCATGAAAGACGCGCGATTCGGGCCCGTCGTGCCGCTTTAGACGGAGCTGTTAGCGTCCTCAAGAAGCATCCGCGGTTCCCGGCCGCGCAAGTTCAAATACTTGCGCGCTCGAAGGAGTTGATGGATGGTCTCACAGAGCAAGAAAAGCAATGGGCGACGTCAGCGCGCATAGCGGTAGTTCTTCGCCAGCTTGACGTGCGAGCGGAAGCTTACCTCGATCTCGTGGATGACATGAAGTCGCAGGAAGCGTTCATGACGGTGTTGAACAACCTCGGTATTCAGGCGTGGGGAGAATATACGGGCTATGACCCTGAACTGGTCCAGCCGATTGCCGGAGACCCTCAAGTCGACGCCATCCGGCAGCGGGTGGCTCATTGGGTCGGCGAAGGATATAAACGACTGATGAACCAAGAAAGCAAGCCGCCATCCGATGAGACTCAACTGCGGCCGGAATCAGGCGGCCCGACCGTGTTTGTTTCGTATTCATGGGACAGTCCGGATCACAAAGCATGGGTTCTGAGACTTGCGAATAGGCTGACGGCCAATGGCATTAAGGTGGTCATCGATCAGAAGGATCTCAAACTCGGCGCGCGGACGCCTGCGTTCATGGAACGCTCTGTATCAGAATGCGATCGTGTCCTCGTCATCTGCACGGAAACTTACAAGCAAAGATTCGATGACAGAAACGGCGGCGCGGGATACGAGGGGCACATCATCACGGGGGAAATCATCAACCAGGTCGGCGAGAACAAGTTTATCCCCGTGCTTCGATGCGGCGATTGGAAAACAGCGATGCCGACCGCGCTTTCCGGCGTCTATGGTGTCGACCTGCGGAGCGACTTGTCCGAGGAATATGCCAAATTGATTGATGAGCTTGGCGGGATGAGTGCCACTGGTTCCCACCACACTGAAGAAGTCGCGGCCAAAGCAGGGGAAGATTCAGCGCCGTCTTCAGGCTCGTCGCGACGAGAGCGAGGCGAGGAACTCTATCAGGTTGCTCAGGGATTTTTCGATGCTCTCACCACGCATTACCTACCGTACCTGCGCGTTATGGCTGGAGAGCTGACATACAATGAAGCGCTCGATATCACGATAAGCCGAGGGGAGTCGCCAAACTTTCATCGCATGGAGTTTCTCGTCCAGGTTGACTTTCCTGAGCTCCTGCAGGAGTTCAACCGTATCCTTGCCGCACGCGATAGTGCGAACGAGGTCATGAGCGCGCACAAAGCCGCGTACAAAGTTGGCGACACGGATGGGCACCGTTATATTGCGCCGATGAAGAAAGCGCTTGAGGCTATTGAACGGTCGGCCGCCGCGTTCAAACTGCGATTGATTGGGACGCTCAGAGGGCGGTGATTCGGTCCTGGCATTTCAAGCGTGCTATTGATCGGACCAGGACCCTGCTTTTGCTGTGCCAGAACTGGGTCAAAACCCCATCTGTTTGTGGTGTCGGGAGTTGCTATTTGAGCCGAGAGCAGCTTCCCCAAGTTGTTGATAACAGGCACTTCCGTATAGAGCTAATGGAGTGTTTGGAACCGGAGATCATTCTTCGTAAGCAGCAGGGCCCAGGCTCGGCTGGAGCTAGCCGCTCGATCACATGGGTCGAGGAGCTGCTCGCGACGGCATGGGCGCGTGTCGACGGACAATGGATAGTAGGTTTCCGAGATGGCGAAGATCGGCCGCAACGAACGATGCCCGTGCGGCAGCGGCAAGAAGTACAAGCGCTGCTGCGGCTCTCCCGATGGCCGGAAAGGTCATCTGATGGCGGGGTTTGACAAAGCGCGCGCCCGCGCCGATGCGCAACGTGTCCAGCGTGAAAGGCAGCAAGGGCTTGGCAAACCGATTATCTCCGTGGATTTCAACGGGCGCCGTCTTGTGGCGGTCAAGAATCGCCTGCTGCACTCCCGGCGTTGGCTGACGTTTCAGGATTTCCTCCTCGACTACATCAAGATTGCGATCGGCTCCGAATGGGGGAATGCCGAAATCGCCAAACCCCTCGAACAACGTCATCCAATCCTCGTTTGGTATCACAAGATCTGTGCGTACCAGCGCACGTTCGTCAAGGATCCCGGCAAATTGAATTCGGCGCCGATGACCGGCGTTGTAGCCGCCTATTTGCACCTTGCCTATGATCTATACGCGCTTGATCACAACGCCGAGCTGCAGGGCAAGCTGCTCGCCCGCCTGCGTAATCCCGACCAGTTCACCGGAGCACGTTATGAGGTGTACGTCGCGGCGACAATGATCCGGGCAGGCTTTGACATCGAGTTCGAGGATGAGGCGGACGGCAACACAACGCACTGCGAATTCACTGCTACGTGCCGGCGAACCGGCAAGCGGTTCTCAGTGGAGGCAAAACGTCGTGAAGGACACCGTGTTCGCATCGGACGCCTCTTCAA
This sequence comes from uncultured Chthoniobacterales bacterium, assembly GCA_955652855.1. The sequence goes on from CATPCN010000536.1 coordinate 16,182, forward strand.
CAATGCACTATCCAAGCATGCAAACCATGTCCGCATCATCTTCATCGACATAAACACGCGCGATGCGGCGACCGGTGAACAGCCCCCGGCTTATGTGAAAAAGGCGTTTGCGCGGTTGCGTTCGTTCGAGGGACAGGAGCTTAACGGCCAGTCTCGTCCGCCAGCCTACGTGTTTGTAACCAACACGCCTTGGGATCTCTACCTCGACGCTCCCGCGCCACGGAGTACGGCTCTCG